>JBFGLK010000293.1:0-5064 GCA_041576195.1 Promineifilaceae bacterium (SeqCode) | reverse complement strand
GCGCCACCAGTGGATTCGCTTCCTCGTCGGCGCCGTTTTCACCCTGCCCCTCTTCATCATGAGCATGGCGCGCGACTTCGGCCTGCTGGGCATGTGGTCGCACGACAGCTGGGTCAACGTTCTATTCTGGGCGCTGGCCACGCCCGTCCAGTTCTACGTCGGCTGGGACTACTACGTCGGGGCCTTTAAGTCGCTGCGCAACGGCGCGGCCAATATGGACGTGCTCGTGGCACTGGGTTCGTCGGTGGCCTACTTTTACAGTGTGGCCGTCACGCTCGGGGCGCCCGGTCATGTCTATTTCGAGACCTCGGCGGCGATCATCACCTTGATCGTCCTGGGCAAGCTGCTGGAGGTTCGGGCCAAGGGGCGCACCAGCGAGGCGATCAAGAAGCTGATGGGACTCCAGGCGCGCACGGCCCGCGTGCTGCGCGACGGCCTGGAGGTGGACATTCCGATCGCCGAGGTCGGCGCCGGGGACGTCGTCGTCGTGCGCCCCGGGGAGAAGATCCCGGTGGATGGCATAGTCATCTCCGGCCGGTCGGCCGTGGACGAGAGCATGATCACGGGCGAGAGCCTGCCCGTGGCCAAGCAGGTGGGCGACGAGCTGATCGGGGCCACCATGAACAAGCAGGGACTCCTGCGCATGGAGGCCACGCGGGTGGGCCGGGAGACCGCGCTGGCCCAGATCATCCGGCTCGTGGAGCAGGCGCAGGGCAGTAAGGCGCCGATTCAGCGGGTGGTCGACCGGGTAGCCGGCGTGTTTGTGCCGGCAGTTGTCGTCATCGCCTTGCTGACCTTCGCCATTTGGTCCCTGAGCGGCGCCGGCTTCACCCCATCGTTAGTTCGCCTCGTGGCAGTGCTGGTCATCGCCTGCCCCTGCGCCATGGGCCTGGCCACGCCGACCTCCATAATGGTTGGCGTTGGCAAGGGGGCCGAGCACGGCATTCTGTTTAAGGACAGCGCCGCCCTGGAGCAGGCCCATCGTCTTCATGCCATCGTCCTCGACAAGACGGGCACTATCACCCGCGGGGAGCCGGCGGTGACCGACATCGTGGCCAGCGATGCCTGGCGGGACGAGGCGGACGAGCTGCTGCGACTGGCGGCTTCGGCCGAGCGTGGCTCGGAGCATCCGCTGGGCGAGGCCATCGTGCGCGAGGCCACGGCGAAGGGGCTGGCCCTGAGCATGCCAGACGCCTTCGAGGGGATCGCCGGCCAGGGCATCGTGGCCACGGTCGACGGGCGTCGCGTGCTCGTGGGCAACCTGCGGCTGATGCAGCGCGAGGGCGTCCGGCTCAACGGGTTAGGCCCGCAGGCCGACCGCCTCCAGGCCCAGGCGCGCACGGCCATGTGGCTCGCCGTCGACGGCCAGGCCAGCGCCGTCATTGGCGTGGCCGATACGATCAAAGATGGCTCGCGCGAGGCGATCCAGGCCATGCACGACCTCGGCCTGGTCGTCGTGATGATGACCGGCGACAACGAGGCCACGGCCCGCGAGATCGCCGCCGAGGCGGGCATCGATCGCGTCTTCGCGGAGGTCTTGCCGGGCGACAAGGCGGGCTATGTGGCCCGACTGCAAGAAGAAGGCTATCGAGTGGCCATGGTCGGCGACGGCATCAATGACGCGCCGGCTCTGGCGCAGGCTGACGTGGGTATCGCCATCGGCACGGGCACCGACGTGGCCATGGAGGCCGCCGACGTGACGCTCATGCGCGGCGACCTGCGCAGCGTGCCCCAGGCGATCCATCTCTCCCAGGCGACCATGCGCAATATCCGCCAAAACCTGATCTGGGCGTTTGGCTACAACACGGCCCTCATCCCCATCGCCGCCGGCGTGCTCGCGCCCGTGGCCTGGGCGCCACCGCTGTTGCAGCAGCTCCACCCGGTCCTGGCAGCGGGGGCGATGGCTTTCTCCAGCATCAGCGTCGTCTCCAACGCCTTGCGGTTGCGGCGAGTGAAGCTATAGTGGTAGTCAACCCGGTGACCCGTTGAGCCACGGGCCCGGGCGGACGGCAAGTAGTTCAGGAGGCAGGGGCGTGATCCGGTTCATTCGCAGCGTCCGTCCCCGGTTGAGCAAACGTCGCGAGGCGATCGTCTGGGCCAAAGAGGTCGCTAGCTACCTCGTCCAAACGTACGGGCTGGGTCCGATCGACGTCTATACCGAGCGCTATGGCCAAACGGGCACGATCCACTGGATGATGGACTTCCGGGATATGAACGCGCTGGAGGAGTTCAGCCAGGCCATCCAGCAGGACAAGGCATATCTTGCCTTGGTGGCTCGGGGGAACACGCTTCTCGTCGACGGCAGCAACTATGACCAGGTGCTCAGGCTCCTATGATGTGTGATTGGAGCCGGGCGTCGCGGTGAGACTGCTGGCCGGTCGCCGTCATTGGCTTGTTCCGGCGGGCGTCGTCCTGCTCGCGGCGCTCACCCTGGCGTTGGCGCCGGAGGAGCGGACGCTGGGTGCCGGCATTCAGTCGGTCTACGTCCACGCGGCCCTCATCTGGGTGGGCATCGCCGGCCTGGCGGCGGCGGGCGCGGCCGGCCTGGGGGCGCTTCTCGGCGGCGCGGGCCGTTGGGCCCGCCTGGCGCGGGCGATCGGCTGGATAGGACTGGGCTTCTTCGCCGCCGGCCTGGCGCTGAGCGTCGTGGCGGCAGAAGTCAACTGGGGAGGGGCCTTCTGGGCCGAGCCGCGCATGGCGGCCGGGATCAACCTGGTTGTGGGCGCCCTCCTGGTCCAGCTGACCGCCGGCTGGTTCCCCTCCGCCCGCTTCCGCGGCCTGTTGCACGTCGCCGTGGCGGGGGTCATGGCCGCGCTCCTTGGGCTGACCCCGCTCGTGCTCCATCCGCGCGATCCGATCAGTGGGTCTAGCGCGACGGCGATTCAGGCCACTTTCGCCGCCCTGTTCGCCCTGGCGGGCGTGCTGGCCGGCTGGGTATTCTGGCGGCTGTGGCGCCGTCGCGAGCCCGAGGCCGGCTAGCGCCGCGGATCAGTCGTCTGCCGGCACCACGGCATATGCCGGCAGCTCCATCAGCCGGTCGTCCACGGCCAACACGTGGTAGGGGAGCCAGGCCACGCCAAACAGGCTGACGTTGATGTCCTTCTTGTAAGGCTGCACCTGGATCTCGGCCGTCTGGGCGCCGATGTCGGCCCAGTGTTGCCGAATGGCCGCCAGCGCCTCCTCGCGATCCCGGGCCAGCTCTTCAAGCTCCTGGCGCAGGTCCTCGATCGTCTCCTCCGACTCCTCGACGTCTTGCTTCGCGCGCTCTGTCATGCGCCGCTTGCTCAACGACGACGAGACGCCGCTGCGGCGGCCGCTCAGGAAGCCAAACAGCGTCTCGATGTGGCGCGACGTCTCTTCCCGCTTGCGCGCGGACAGCTCGGCCTCGTCCTCGCGGAGCTCGCGCTCTTCGCGCTTGAGGCGGTCCTCGATGCGGTCCAGCTTCACCTCCCAGCGGGCCTCCTCGGCGTCCAGCTCCTTCTTGAGGGCCTCTTCAGTCGCCCGGGTCGCCTGGCGCCGAAACTCGGCCTCCGATGTCTCGGGTCCGGCGAAGATGCCGAGCGTCTCGTTCGCGCGGACGGTCACCTCCACGCGCCGGTAGACCCAGTCGGCGAAGTCGCTCTGCCAGCTGCTGAATGCCTTGCTGTCGGCGAACGGTCCCTCCAGTTGCACGAAGTGGGCCTCGGCTACAGGCCGCGTGTCCAGGTCCCGGGGGCCGAGCGGCCGCACGAGATACTCTTCCCAACGCACCGCTCCGCGGGGGTCGGGTTCGGGCACCAGGGCCGCTCTCACGAGTTCTGTGTTCAGGTTGTACTTCCGGTTTGTGAAGCGCACGTCGCTCTGGGCCAGCAGGGTCGGGCGGTAGAGCACGCCGAGGGGCGTGGCATTCATGGGGATCGCGCGGTGGGCCGCCGCGGCGGCCTCCTCGACGGTCTGATCGGGCGGCAGGAAGTATTCGGCGACGCGGCCGGGCGGCGTGGCCCGCGTTGGGGAGCCGGGTAGGGCCGGGGCTACAGGCTGGGCCGGCGGGCGGGCCGGGGCCGCCGGCGGGGCCGCTGGCGATGCCTGCTCGGCGGCCGGCCGATGGGCGCCGTGAGGCGCCGGGGCGGTGATCGTGGCGCCTGCCAGCGCGTTGAGCGCCGGGATCTGTCGCCGCGTCATCGGCCCGGCCCGATAGTTCATGGCCCAGCGCGTTTGGAAGAGGCTGGGCCGCTTGTCGTGGACGTTGCGCAAGAGGAAGACGCGCTTGCCCAGGGCGGAGATGAGATTGTCGTACTCGCTCCGATCCAGGGCGCCGCCCATGGCCGAGGTGAGCCCGTCAAGCAGGCGTTGCTTGTCCTGCTCGGTGCCCAGCTTGCCGACAAACCAGGTGCCGGCATTGCTCAATGCCTTGTAGTCGACATCCACCGGGTTCTGCGTGGCCAGCACCAGGCCGACGCCAAAGGCCCGGGCCTGCTTGAGCAGCCGGAGCATGGGCTCCTTGGAGGGCGGATTGCCGATGGGCGGCAGATAGCCGAAGATCTCGTCGAAGTAAACCAGCGCTCGCAGCGAGGTCGTGCCCTTCTGCGCCCGCATCCAGGTCTCGACGGCCGAGAAGAGCAGGGTGACGAAGAACATGCGCTCCGCCTCGCTCAGATGGGCGATGTAGAAGACGCTGTGGCGCGGGCGCCCGTCGGGATGGTAGAGCAGGTTGCCCACGGCCAGCGGCTCGCCCTCGATCCAGGCCTGGAAGGCGGGGGCCGCCAGGATGTTGTTGAGATCCATCGCCAGTCTGAAGCGGTCCTTCTCCGGGAAGAAGGTGTTCACGTCGAAGACGCCCAGCTTGTCGAATGGTGGGTTCTGCGTCTGCAGGATCAGCTCGGGCAGGGTCAGATCCTGGCCCTGGCTCCACGCCTGCTCGAAGATGTTGGCCAGGAGGATGTGCTCGCGCGAACGGACGGGGTCGATGTCCTTCAGGCCGACGAGGCCGAGGATGGCGGTGACGGTGCCGCTGATCTTCTCCCGCAGGACCTCGCGGTTGCCCTCCCAGGCGATCTCCGGGGCGGCCAGCGAGGCGAGGATGCT
>JBFGLK010000292.1:0-5065 GCA_041576195.1 Promineifilaceae bacterium (SeqCode) | reverse complement strand
CGGGCGCCCGGCGTCCAGCGCGTGAAATCCAGCACGTCGTCAATGATCTCCAACATCTGGCGCAGCGCGTCCCCTATCGGCTCGGTGAAGGCGCTGTACTCGGCGTCGTCGGGCAACTCCTGGGACAGGATGTCCAGATAGCCGGTGGCCAGGCTGACCGGGCTGCGCAGGTCGTGGGCTGCCAGGCGGATGAGCGCGTCCTTGAACTGGCTCAACTGCTCGAGCCGGCCGACCAGAAGCGCGTTGTGAATCGCCGTGGCCGCCACCGCGGCCAGCGACTCCATGACCTCGATTTCCGCTTCCTGGAACTGATTTTCGTCTTCGGACAGCGCGTAGAGCACGCCCAGGCGCTCGCCCGTGTGTTGAATGGGCACCCCGGCAAACGAGCGCACGCCCGATTCGCCGAGCATGGGGTTGGAGGAGTATGGATTGGCGCTGGTGTTCGCCACGACAAGGGGTTCGCCGTGCTCCATGATCCAGCGCGTGGCTCCCCCTTTTTGGCGCACGCGCTTGGCCACGTTCTGCACGTTGGTTGAAGCGCCCTGCTCGAACTGGCCGCGATCAGGGTTCCACAACACGAGGCTGGCGTGCCGGCACCCGATCAGGTCGCGCAGGGCGAATACAACTTGCCGAAGGACGATCGCGACGTCGGTTTCCGAGTTCAGCGCCTGGCTCAACTCAAGCAGGGTGGCAAGCAGATGGGGATGGCTTGGGTCGCCTGCTGTCACGCGTTCCCTCGCTCGCTGGCGGCGGCATTCCGGTAAAATGCAGGGCTGCTATCTGCCGTTCCGCAGTCTCGCCCTATTGTACACGATTGGTCAACCCTCGCGACCACACAAACGTCGCCGCCTTTGGCCCCGCTGCGCGGGTAAACGCGCCGTGAACGCCCGCCCGGCCCGATGGCCGCCGCGGGTGATTCTGCTACAATTTAACCATGGTTAAAGATCGAATGTTGGCTGGTTAATTGGACCTGCAAGGATGACGACGAAAGCGGCCTCACCTGAGCAAACGGTCGACGACGACAGTTGCCTGGATATGCTACAAGATGCCGCGGAAGACCAACGTGGCATCCTCCAGGTGCAGTTGGACACCGCCGTAGAACAGTTTGCCTTTGACTACGATCCGCAGCAGACGTCCGCCGGCGAGGTCGAAGCGCTCATTGAGGCGATCAGCCCGGCGCTGCGCCGGCGCTGGGACCGTTGCACGCTCCGCCTGGAGCGCGAGGGCGGGCGCGCCTGTGAGTCGTGCGCCCTGGCTCTGGAAAACCAGCTCCAGCAGGTGGCCGGCGTCCGTCGCGCGACGGCCAGCTATCGCGCCGGCGTAGTGACCATCCATGACGATGACGCCGTCACGACGGCCGGCCAGCTCCGGCGGCAGGTACAGGAGCTGGGCGTGGCCCTGCGGACGGAGGAGCCCGAGCCGGGGCGGTCTGGTGTGTGGGGTTGGCTTCGCGCCTGGCTAAATACCGGCCAGGCGGAGATAGTGGCCACCGCCGTCACCTTGGTTGGTCTCGTCGTCGGCTTTGTCGCGGAGCGGTTGGGCGTAGCCTGGGTGCCGGCAGTCGCCTACACCGTCGCTTACGTGGCCGGCGGCTACTATGGCCTCCTCGCCGGGCTGCAATCGCTACGCCGGCGCTCGATCGACGTCGATCTGCTCATGATCCTGGCGGCGGTCGGCGCGGCGCTGGTAGGCGCCCCGTTTGAAGGCGCCATGCTCCTGTTTCTGTTCTCGCTCTCCAACGTCCTGCAAAACCTGGCGCTCGACCGCACGCGCAACGCCATCCGCGGCTTGATGAAGTTGCGTCCGGACGAGGCGATCGTCTGGCGAGGCGAAGAACAGGTGCGGCTGCCGATCGAAGCCGTGCGCCTTGGCGATGTAATGGCCCTGCGCCCGGGCGATCGGCTGGCGCTTGACGGCGTCGTCGTTGAAGGCCGAAGCAGCCTGGACCAATCGGCCATCACCGGTGAGTCGATCCCGGTCGAGAAAGGGGTTGGCGATGCGGCCCTCGCCGGCTCCATCAACCAGGACGGCGCCCTCTCGGTCCGCGTCACCAGGTTGGCCCAGGATTCCACCATTGCGCGTCTGATCCGGCTCGTTGAAGAAGCGCAGAGCGAGAAGGCCCGGACGCAGCGTCTCATCGACGTGGTGGAGCAATACTACGCCATGGGCGTCATCGCGATGACCCTGCTGGCGGTGGTCATTCCCCTGCTCTTTCTCGGCGAGCCGTTCGACACCGCGTTCTACCGGGCCATGACCCTGATGGTGGCCGCCTCGCCCTGTGCCCTGGTGATCAGCACGCCGGCCACCGTACTCTCGGCCATTGGTAATGGAGCGCGGCGTGGCGTCCTCTTCAAGGGCGGCGTCTATGTCGAGCAGGCCGCCGCCCTGAAGGTTATCGCGTTTGACAAGACGGGTACGCTCACGGTGGGACGGCCGACGGTGACGTCCGTCAGCGTGCTCCCAAATGCCGGCATCGACGAAGACGGCCTGCTTCGCCTCGCCGCCGCCGTTGAGGCGAAGTCCGAGCACCCGCTGGCCCGGGCGATTGTCGGCGCTGCACGCCACCGTGGCCTGGAGATCCCGGAGACGGAGGCGTTTCGCTCGGCCACCGGCCGGGGCGTCGAAGGCCGCGTGGACGGCCGGCACGTGGTCGTCGGCAACCGGCGCTTCTTGGGCGGGGCCGGGGAGGCGGAGTGGGGGGCCATCGACGCGACTCTGGAGCGCTATCAGGAACAGGGCCAGACGACGGTGGTCGTGGCCGAGTGGAGCAATGGTCAGGCGCGAGCGCTCGGCGTCATCGCCGTCGCCGACGTCCTGCGCCCGGACGCGCCGGCCATCGTCCGCGATCTCAAGGCCCTCGGCGTTCGTCGCGTCGTCATGCTGACGGGCGACAACGAGCGCGTCGCTCAGGCGATCGGGCGCCAGGTGGGGGCCGACGAGGTGCACGCCGGCCTGCTGCCTGAGGACAAGCTCACCGTTTTGAAAGAGCTACGGCGCCTGTATGGGCCGGTAGGCATGGTGGGCGACGGCGTCAACGACGCGCCGGCCCTCGCCGCCGCCGACGTGGGCATCGCCATGGGCGCTGCCGGCACCGATGTGGCGCTGGAAACGGCCGATGTCGTCTTGATGGCCGACGATCTGGCCAACATCCCCTATGCCATCGCCCTCAGTCGCGAGACGCGCAAGCGCCTGTGGCAGAACCTGGGGCTGGCCATGGCGGTGATCGTCGGCCTGATCGTCTCGGTATTGGGCTTCGAGCTGGCGCTCCCGCTCAGCGTCGTGGGCCACGAGGGCAGCACCGTGCTGGTGTCGCTGAACGGGCTGCGACTCCTTCGCTTCCGTCGCCGTTGACGCCGCGTACCACCCCATCCATTCCGCCGTGACGAGCCCCCCGACACCCGCTGAAGTCAACGCGCGCGGCACACTTTACGGCGTCGTCGCCTACGGCCTGTGGGGCTTCTTCCCCATCTACTGGAAATGGCTCCAGGCAGTGCCGGCAGCTGAGATCCTTGTCCATCGCATGGCCTGGTCCCTCATCTTCGTCGCCGCGATTCTGGCCGTGCGCCGTGACGCCGCCTGGCTGCCCGGCGCACTTGCCGACCGGGGCACGCTGCTCCGTTTCGCCGCCGCGGCGGCCTTGCTGTCGGGCAACTGGCTGATCTACATCTGGGGGGTCAATAACGGCTTCATCGTGGAAACGAGCCTGGGATACTTCATCAACCCGCTTCTGAGCGTCCTGCTTGGCGTCGGCTTTCTCCAGGAACGTCTGCGCCCCGGCCAGTGGCTGGCCATCGTGTTTGCGGCTGCGGGGGTGCTCTACCTGGCCGTCCGCTACGGCAGCCCACCGTGGATCGCGCTAAGCCTGGCCACCTCGTTTGGCATCTATGGGTTGTTGAAGAAGCAGGCACGTCTGACGGCCGTACAGGGGCTGGCAATGGAGACGGGCTTCATGGCACTGGTGGCGATCCCGGCGATCGTCCTGCTGGCGGTCCGGGGGAATGGCGCCCTGGGGCGCGCCGGCGTGACCACCACGATCCTCCTCATCGCCAGTGGCGCCATTACGGCCGTGCCACTCCTCCTCTTTGCCGCCGCGGCCCGTCGCATCCCGCTGTCAATGCTCGGCATCCTGCAGTACCTGGCGCCCTCCCTTCAGCTCCTGATCGGTGTGCTGATCTACGGCGAACCGTTCCCTGTCTCGCGGCTCGTCGGCTTCACCCTGATCTGGGTTGCCCTGGCCGTCTACACGATGGAGGGGATACGCTACCGCCGACGCGTGCCCGCCCCGCTGCCTCCGTGACCGGCTACCCGGCTATCCCCCGCTGGAAAAGCAGAACCATGCCGGCGACATAAGTGACGATGATCAGGAAAGCGTCCGCTTCGACGATGATCAGGCGACGCTCCAGGCGGGCCAGAGTGCCGAGCATGGCCATCCCGGTCAGAAGCACGCCGAGCAAGGCCACCATGACGAAGCTGGGATCGATGGCCCCCAACAGCCGCCCCGGCGTGTAGAAGAAGTCGGAAAGACCCAGCCCGAGCATGTTGAAAACGGACGAGCCAAACAGGTTTCCGACGGCCAGCTCCGTGGAGCCGATGCGCACAGCCGCCCAGGCGGCCAGCAGCTCCGGTAGCGACGTGACCACGCTGAGCAGCGTCGTGCCGATGAAGGTGGCGCCAACGCCGGTGAGGGTGGCGATGTCGTTGCTGGCCCGGACGAGCGTCGGCACGACGACCACGAGCACGGCCGACGAGGCGGCAAAGCCAATAAGGCCGCGACGCAGAGAAGGGAAGTTGGGCGCGGGGACGATCTGCGTCTCGGTGACCATGCCGAGGGCGGCCTTGCTCTCCTGTTGCACCAGCCAGACGCCGCCGAAGTAGAAGGCGATGATGATCAGGCTGTCCAGGCCGACCCAGCCGATCGCCGGGGTGACGTCGGTGAGCGTGAAGATGGCCACCAGTGTGGTGAGGATGATGCCAAGCAGGGCGGTCAGTGTGTGGGTCAGGGCCACAGTGCGCAACAGGGGCACCTGGTAGTGCAGCACGTCGATGATCGCCAGCAGCAGGATGT
>JBFGLK010000291.1:0-5075 GCA_041576195.1 Promineifilaceae bacterium (SeqCode) | reverse complement strand
GCGACGACGACTTCGTTCGCGTGGCCCTCGGCCGCGTGGAGGGCCGTACGCTGGCCGCGCCACTGACACGCGGCGCCGGCGTCATCTCGTCCCTTGTCCGGGCCGACGGTCTGGTCGTCTTTCCGCGCGGCACGCAGGGGCTGCCGGCAGGCGCCGAAGTGACCGTCCGCCTCTATCGCGACCCGGCCGACATCGAGCGCACCATCCTGGCCATTGGCTCGCACGACATGACCCTGGACCTGCTTGCCCAGTTTCTGGCCCGGCACGATCGGCGTCTGGCCTCGGCCAACGTCGGCAGCCTGGGCGGACTGCTCGCTTTGCGGCGCCGCGAGGCGCACCTGGCCGGCTCGCATCTCCTTGATCCGGCGTCCGGCGAGTTCAACGTGAGCTATGTGCGCCAGTACCTGCCCCACACCCCGGTTAAGCTGATCGCCCTTGTCGGGCGCGAGCAGGGGCTGATCGTGAACCGCGGCAACCCGCTCGCGATTCGGGGGCTTGAAGATCTGACCCGCAAAGATGTCCGTTATGTCAATCGACAGCGCGGCGCCGGCACGCGCGTGCTGCTCGATTACCACCTGAGCCAGGCCGGGATACCGCCGGATCGGGTCCAGGGGTATGCCCACGAGGAGTACACGCATCTGGCCGTCGCCGCCGCCGTCGCCTCCGGGCGGGCCGGTTGCGGCCTGGGGATTGCCGCCGCCGCGGCGGCGCTTGAGCTGGACTTCGTCCCCCTCTTTCAGGAGCGCTACGACCTCGTGATTCCCGCGGCGACCTTTGCCGACCCGTTGCTCGATCCGCTCCTCCAACTCCTCACGGAGGAGACGTTTCGGCAGGCCGTGTCGCGCCTGCCCGGTTATGACGTGGCGCCGATGGGCCGCCTGGTGGGGGAGTGGCCGGGCGAGGACGGCTAGCGCCCCCTAACACTCCATGAGCATTGGCGCGGCGACCCGCTCACCGTGGGCGTGGCACGCTATAATGTGGCAGTCGGCAACGCAACGCCGGCGCGGAGGGAGATGAAACTCAAGATCCGCCTGGCCGGAGAAGAAGAGACGCTGGAGGTACAACGGCGTGGAGACCGTCTGGAGGTCACGCGCCGTGGGGTCACCCGAGTGGCCCGGGTGCTGTCGCAGGACGGCGTCTCACTTGTGCTCCAGCTTGGAGACGGGGAGAGCGGCGAGGCCGGGCCGCGGCGCCGCATCCGGGTGGCGGGCGTCGCACTGGACGGCACGCGTCGCCAGGTCTGGCTGCCGGGCCGTACGCTCACGTACGAGCGCGTGCCCGAGCGTGGCCCGGGCGCGGCGGTGGACGTCGCTGGCGGCACGCTGTCTCCGTCGATCCCGGCGGTCGTGTCGGAGGTGCTGGTCTCGGTTGGCGAGACGGTCGAAGTCGGCCAGAAGCTCATCTTGCTCGAGTCGATGAAGATGGTCATTCCCATCGTCGCCCCGATTGCCGGCACCGTCACCGCCGTGTACTGCGCCGCAGGGGAGGCGGTGCAGCCGGGTTTCAACCTGGTCGATCTCGAGGAAGCGCCGGGTTGAGCGCGAGATGCCATTGCGGAGGAAGGGCATGAACCGGGAACGCTTGCGCCGGCTGGATGCGGAGATCCTGGCCCACGGCCTGGATGGGCTGGCCCTGATGCCGGGGCCGAACATGCGTTATCTCAGCGGCATCCAGGCCCATGTCAGCGAGCGACCCGTGCTGCTGTTCTTGCCGGCCGATGACGAGCCGGCGATCCTCATTCCCACGCTGGAGGCCATGAAGGCTGCAGAGGCGGGCATCGACCCGGCGCGCATCTTTGCCTGGAGCGACGAGGAAGGATACACGGGCGCCTTTCAACAGGTGTGCGCCAGCCTTGAGCTGTCCGACTATCTCCTCGGCGTCGAGGCGTTGCACATGCGGGTGCTCGAGTTCGAGCTCTTGCGCCGCTACGCTCCGGGCCTCACCACGGCCCACGCCGAGCCCGTCCTGTCCCGCCTGCGACAGCAGAAGGACGCGTCCGAAGTGGCAGCCATGGAGCGGGCCGTCGCCATCGCCGAAGCGGCCATGCGGCGCCTGCTCCCGCGAATCAAGGTTGGCCAGAGCGAGAAGCGGATCGCTGCCATGCTGACCCAGGCACTGGCGGAGGCGGGCGCGGACGGCGTGGCCTTCGCCCCCATAGTCTCGGCCGGGCCAAACAGCGCCTCGCCGCACGCCACACCGACCGACCGCCCCATACAGGCCGGGGACTTGCTGGTCATCGATTGGGGCGCCATGATCGATGGCTATCCGTCCGACATCACCCGCACGTTCGCCGTGGGCGAGATTCCGGCCGAGCTGCGTCGCGTCTACGACATCGTGCACACGGCCAACGCGGCCGGCGTGGCGGCGGCGCGGCCCGGCGCCAGCGGCCAGGACGTGGATCGGGCGGCCCGAGACGTCATCGACGAGATGGGCTATGGTCGGCATTTCGTGCACCGCACCGGCCACGGCCTTGGCCTGGAGACGCACGAGCCTCCCTACATAATGGAAGGCAACACCGCGCCGCTTGAGTCGGGCATGGTGTTTACCGTGGAGCCGGGCATCTACCTGCCCGGGCGGGGAGGCGTGCGCATCGAGGACAACATTTTGATGACGGACACGGGCCACCGCTCGCTGACCTCCTTTCCGCGGGATCTCATTACGGTGGGCTGACCGTTGACGTTCGCCCAGCCTGACACCCGACGGCTCCAGGGGCGCTGGCGGTGGCTGCTCTTGTTTGCTCTAGTCGCGTTGCTGGCCGCCTGTGGGGAGGGGGATCCCGCCGTCGGCGAGACTCCGACCGCCACTACCGGCCCGATCGCCGGGCGCACGCCTGGCGCCACGGCCACCGAGAGCGGGGCGGGCATGCCCACGTCGTCGCCGGCGCCGGCTGCCGGCACGGCGGCGCCGGAAGCCTATCCCCTGCCGCCACCGTCTCCCACGCCCAGGACATACCCGGTCGCCAGCCCCACGCCGCGCCCGCCCGCTTCTACCACACCGCGGCCCTCGCCCTATCCGGCGCACGAGGCTTTCCTGCCGCTCATCTTTGGGCCGCCTGTCCCGACGCCAACGCCGACGCCGAGCGTCACACCCCAGCCGACGGCCACGCATACGCCCGTGCCGACGCCGACGCCGACCATCGACTTCAACGCCGTGCGGGCGCAGCTGCGTGCCGGCGGCAACGACTTGGGCTTTGCCAAAATCGGCTTCCACACCGGCAGCGGCGGCAATGCCGTCGGCCTCGGCGAATGGATGCGGCGCCTCGACGCCGCGGGCGTGCCTTTCTTTCTGAAGAGCGCCGACGATTTCGGACCTATTCGCGAGGCCCAGGAGATCGTGCGTCAGAGCTCAGTCCCCCACGTCCTTGTCTTTCGATTGTCCGGCGACGCCTTTGACACCCCGGAATACGACCTGACGCCACGGGAGGCCGCCCGTCGCCACTGGGCGCTGCACAAGGCCGCGCTGCCGCCGGAGCTCGACCCGGCGCTCGTCTGGATAGAGACCATCAACGAGGTGGACAAGGGCCGAGCGCGCTGGCTGGCCCAGTTCGCCAGTGAGACGGCCCGGTTGGCGCTGGCGGACGGCTACCGCTGGGCGGCTTTTGGCTGGGCATCAGGCGAGCCCGAGGAGGCGGATTGGGAAACCCCGGAGATGCTGGCCTTCCTGCGTCTCGTCGGCCAAAACCCGGACCGGCTGGCCATCTCCCTGCACGAATACAGCTATCTGCGCGACAACATCGGCGATGCCTACCCTTTCAAGGTGGGGCGCTTTCAGCTGCTATTTGCCGCCTGCGACCGGTATGGCATCCCGCGGCCGACCGTACTGGTCACGGAATGGGGTTGGGAGTACGATAACCTTCCAGACCCCGGTCGGGCGATGTTGGACATCGCCTGGGCGGCCCAGCTCTATGCACCCTATCCGGAGTTGAAGGGGGCGGCGATCTGGTATCTCGGTGGTGGCTATAGCGACATCGCGAACAGGGCCCAGGCGTTGATCGCACCGGTGCGCGACTATGCCCTGGGTAATTACTTTGCCATCCCGTTGCCGCCGGCCCGTCAGCCCATCAATCCAGGCCTGTTCGGACCCTGATCCTATGAAACGACGAACCACTTTGCTCCTCGTTCCGCTCGTGCTGTTGCTGGCCTCTGCCAGCGCTGCCGCCTCGTCCCGGTTGTCTCAGACGGTGACTTCGCGGATGTGGCTGCCACTGGTTGTGGCCGATCCGCTGCCACCGGCGTTGCCCCCGCCTGTGCCCCAGACCACGACCAACCCGCTTGACGTCCCCGGCCTGACGCAGAGCCTCGCTGCCCAGGGGAAACTGCTCGGTCTTAACAAGATTGGCTTTCACACCGGACCCTTCGGCAACAGCACCGGCCTGGCGGAGATGATGGTTGCGCTCGACGCGGCCGGTGTGCCCTTCTTTCTCAAGAGCGTCGACGATGTGGGGTACATCGCCTTCGCCACCGACCTAGCCGAAGCCAGCGGGGTACCGCACACGCTCGTCTTCCGGCGGACCGGTCAGCAGTTCGACGTGCCGGATTACAATCTGTCGCCGCAGGAGGCGGCCCAGGGGCATTGGGCGAACCACCTGGCCAACCTGCCGGCAGAGGTCGACCCAACCCGTGTCTGGCTGGAGACGGTCAACGAGGTCGACAAGCAGCGGTCCGAGTGGCTGGCGGAGTTCGCCTACGAGACCGCACAGCTGGCCCTGGCCAGCGGCTACCGCTGGGCGGCCTTTGGCTGGTCCTCCGGCGAGCCGGAGCCAGAGCATTGGGTCGGCCCGAAGATGCTCGAGTTTCTTGAGCTGGCGGCGCAATATCCCGATCAAATCGCGATCGCCTTGCACGAGTACAGCTATTCGCCCGACATCACGAACATCTACCCGTACCTCGTGGGGCGCTTTCAGTCGCTGTTCGACGTCGTCGATCGCCGGGACATCGCCCGCCCGACCATCTTGATCACCGAGTGGGGTTGGGAGTACCAGGATGTGCCAAACGTGGCCGAAGCCATGGATGACATCGCCTGGGCCAACTGGCTCTACGCGGCCTATCCCCAGGTCAGAGGCGCCGCGATCTGGT
>JBFGLK010000290.1:0-5077 GCA_041576195.1 Promineifilaceae bacterium (SeqCode) | reverse complement strand
TGGCGGGGGCCACCCCCGGCGCCCTCGAGGCGGTCCTGGCGGCGCGCGGCGCGCGCACGATGGCCCTGCGCCTGGAACAGGCCGAGCGGACGGCGATGACCCTGGCCGCCAGGCTCGAGGCCCACCCCCAGGTGACCCGGACCCGCTACCCGGGGCTGGCCTCCCACCCCACCCACGAGGTTGCCCGGCGCCAGTTGCGCGGCTTCGGCGCCATCATCTCCTTCGACGTGGCCGGCGGCGCCGGGCCGGCCGACGCCGTCTGCGCCAGCCTGGCCCTGATCCGGCACGCCACCAGCCTGGGCGCCGTCGAGTCCACGATCGAGCGGCGGGCCGCCGTCCCCGGCCAGGGCCACCTCCCCCCCGGCCTCTTGCGGCTGAGCGTGGGCATCGAAGACCCCGAGGACCTCTGGCGCGACCTGGACGGAGCGCTCCGCGCCGCCAGGAGCGGCTCGTAGCGGTCGGCAAGCGGGGCCCTGGCCCCTCCCGAAACACGGTTGCGGTCAGGCGTCGTGGGTGTCGAAGTAGGTCCAGCCGTCGATGTCCGGCGGCTCCACGCCGATCTGGGTCAGCATCACCATGATCTGCGCGCGATGTTCGGTGGCGTGGTTGATCGCCTGCGTCAGGATGATGGCCGTCGGCACGATCCGCGGCGTGCCGTCCCAGTCGATCTCCACGCTGTCGCCCGCCTGGACCTGAGGCGCGACGGCGATGAACCCTTCCCCGGTCCGGCGCAGTGACGCTCGCATCTCGTCCAGCGTCGGCGGCGGCGCGTCCTCCGGAGCGCGATAGGGCCGGCCGGTCGTGACGCGATGGTGATACGCTCGCTCCGCCCGCATGATATGTTCCAGCGTCGCGCGAATCGAGCCGTAGGCCCCGGCGACGCGGCTGTTCAGCTGCTCGTCGCTCAACCCGGCGCACACGTCAAACAGGCTCAGGTTCGCCCACAGATTATGGCGGAACATCGTGGCGACGGTCTCGAACGCCTTCCCCGGCTGTGTCATCTCGGTCATGGGGTGATCTCTCCCTGCGCTTGCCCTAATTCGCCGCTTCGCCCAGCTCCTCCCGCAGGAGCACCTCCGTGATGCAGAGCCAGCGCCGGTCGCCCAGGGCCAGCACGTCGGTCGCCTCGGGATGCAGGCTCTCGCTGACGAAATAGACGTCCCCGATGAAACGGTCGAACGACGTCCGGTCCTTATACGAGCGCACCAGCACCGGCTGATCGAGCAAGAGCGCCGCCACGCGCTCCGTGGCCCGGCGCGCCGCCTCCAGGGTGGCCCCCGATGTACCTCGGAGCTCCGGCGTGTTGACGCCCCGGAACCGGAGGGAGGCGTAGGCGTATTGGTGCCAGCCCAGGTCGAGCAGGAAGTCGGCGGTGTCCCCGTCGACCACGTGCTGGCAAATGGCGCGCACCAGGCCGGCAGCGGTGACCGCCGCGTAGCCGAGCGGGAAGCCTTCGAACTGAGGCGGTTTTCTGGCCATGTTGTTCCTTTCCTGGGGGTCGTTTGCCGGCAGCGGCCCGATCGCTCGGCGCCGGTCACGCAGCGGCGCGACAGGGCCAGCATAGCAAGGGGGGGAATAGGCGTCAAGGTGGGGCGACCGGCAACGCCCGTTGTGCGCACGCACCCTCAGGGTGTGCGCAGCGCGGCGATCTGCCGGTGGGCAGCGACGTTCTCCAGATAGGCCTGGCGCAGCGGTGGGTCGGCGATCTCGGCCGCCCGGGCCTGTAGCAGCGTTCCGGCCCGGTCCCGCAGCGACGTTGCGCGGGCATCCCCCTGCCCTTCCAGGACCTCGACGCAGGTCTGGTAGACGCGGAACGGGGACTCGGTGCCCTCCAGCGCCTCGTCCTCAGCCAGGTAAGCCAGGATCGCCTCGACATACGCCAGCGCCGTTTCCCCGTCCGCCTCCGCCAGGGCCGCGCGGGCCAGCCCCGCGCGCATCTCCGCCGCCAGGGCCGGCAGCTTCAGCTCGTGCCACACGGCCAGCGACTGCCAGTAGGCCGCGCGCGCCCCGGCCACCTGGCCCTGCGCCAGGAGTGCGTGACCGAGCGGGATCTGGGCATACCCCTCGAGCCGCCGGCTCCCGATCTCGCGCGCCAGCTCGAGCGCTTCGTGGCCACAGTGGGCGGCCTGCGCCTGCCGGTCCAGATAGTGGTGGACCAGCCCCAGGTTGAGCAGGGCCAGCCCCTCGCCGTAGCGGGAGCGGATGTGCCGGCAGAGCGCCAGCGCCTCCTCCAACAGCTCGCCCGCGCGGTCGTAGGCGCCGATGTCCATGAACAGGGCGCCCATGTTGACCAGCACCATGGCCCGCCCCTGCCGGTCGTCCATCGCCTGATAAGCCGCGAGCGCCTCTTCCCAGTGGCACTCGGCGGCCGCAAAACGCTTCGTGTTGTAGGCCAGGTGGCCCAGGTTGTTCAGGCACGTGCTCTCCCCGTGCCGGTCGCCCAGGGCGCGATACAGGTCCCGGGCCCGGCGCAGGGCGGTCTGGGCCCGCGCCAGCTGGCCGCGATTGATGGCCAGCAACCCCTGGCCGCGCAGGACGTCCGCCTCCAGCCGGCTGCCGGGCGCGGCCAGGGCGTGCGCCCGATCCAGGTGGCGTTGTGCCGGCGTGTAGTTGCCCTGGCGCAGCAGGGCGGTGCCCGCCGCCAGTCGGGCCGCCGCCTGCAACGGCGCGCTGTCGACCAGCCGCCCCAGCCGCAGCGCCAGCTGCGCCAGCGTCAGGGCCCCGTCGTAGTCGCCCACGGCGATGCGATACTCGGCCTGCCGCACGGTAACCTGCGCCCGGCAGGCGTCATCCTCCAGCGTCTCGGCCAGCTGCTCCAGGCTGGCCAGGTCCGCCCGCCGCAGGGCCTGGTCGCCCTGGAGCGCGTAGATGCCCTCGCGCGCCAGGAGCAGGTCGAAGCGCTCCCCCGGCCAGCTTTCCGGCGTGCGGGCCAGCGCCTCTCCCAGATAGCGGAGGGCCGCCGCGTGATCGGTCCGGCTGAGCGCCGCCTCCCCGGCCAGACGGAAGAGGCGCGCGGCCTGGGCGTCGTGGCCTGCCGCCGCCTCCTGGGCGGCCAGCGCGGCCACGGTCTCAAATGGTGGGGTATCCGTTATTGGCTTCATCGTCTTCGCATCGTGAAGAACCGCTGGTGCGGGCATCGCTCGCTCCCCCTACTCCTGCGGCACCCAGGCGTTGACGGCCGTCTGCGCGGCGCTCCAGGCGAAGCCCTCATTCCAGGCGTAGTTGTCGGACCAGGCAAAGCCACCCGACCAGGCGAAGCCATCGGACCAGGCGAAGCCGCCCGACCAGGCAAAGCCACCCGACCAGGCGAAGCCGCCCGACCAGGCGAAGCCGCCGGACCAGGCGAAGCCGTCGCCGCTGAGGTCTTTCAGGTAGTAGTTGCCGGCACCGTCACGATCGGCCGGGCCCTGGAAGTGCTGGGTGCCGGCCAGGTCGGCGGCGATGTCCAGCCCCTGGTTGGCGCAGCCGGTCGCGGTGCTGCCCACGGCCGCGGCGGCGTTGACGAGACCGGCGCCCTGCTGGAACACGCTGTAGGCCGGCAGGCCGGTCGCGTCCAGAGCCACGCTGGCGCCGGTCATCAGGCGGCACTTGACGTCGTCGGGCGTGAGCGCCGGGTTCGCCGCCAGCAGCTGGGCCACGATGCCGCTGACGACGGCGGTGGCCTGAGAGGTGCCGGACATGGCGAAGTAGTCGGGCGCGGTGAAGTAGTCGGGGTACGTCGTGGCCAGCGTCGTGCCGGGCGCCACCAGGCCGACGACGTGCCCGCCGGGGGCCAGCAGGTCAGGTTTGACGAAGCCCTCGACGGTAGGGCCCGTCGCGGAGAAGGAGGCCAGGAAGTCGTCGGTCGGGTCGAAGGGCGTGTAGTTATCCGTGAGCGCGCCGACCGTGATCACGTAGGGCACGTTGCCCGGCACGCCGATGGTCATGGGATCGGGTCCGGTGTTGCCGGCCGCCGCCACTACGACGATGCCCGCCTGCCAGGCGCGCATGACGGCCTGGTTGAGCGGGTCGTCCCAGTAATAGGATTGGGGCGCGGCGCTAAACGACAGGTTGAGGACGCGGAGGTTGTACTGCACCCGGTTGGCCACGGCCCAGTCCAGGGCCCGGATGACGTCCGCATAGCTGCCGCGGCCCTGGGCGTCAAACGCTCTGATGGTGACGAAGTCGACGTTGGGCGCCAGGCTGAAGAAGCGGCCGTTGGCGGCGAAGCTGTTGCCGATGGCGCTGCTGACGTGCGCCCCGTGGCCGTGAAGGTCGGTGGTTATCAGGCCGTCCACCGGACCGTTTCCCTGGCCGCCCACCTGGTTGGCGATGGCGTCGTATTGCGCCAGCACCCGGGCCCCGCCGTTGGCGTCGCTGTTCAGGAGACTGTGGCTCCACCAGCCGGTGTCGATCACGGCCACCGTGACGCCGTCGCCCGTGATGGCCTGGTCGTGCAGGGGCAGGGCGCCGGCAACGCGGGCGGCGTCGGCCGCGCTGGGGATGAGCAGGTAGCTGACGTCCAGCTGGGCCCGTTGGAGCGTCACCGGCCACTCGTCGCTGGCGAATTTGCTCTCGTCGTTAATGATCGTGGCGATCAGCATCAGGCCGTGGTTCGGGTGGGTGCCGTCAACCCAGCCCTGCACCAATGCCGGCACGTTGGCCGTCGACCAGTCCGCCCGCCGCGTCTTGAACTCGGCGGCCCGGGTCGTCTCGTACGCCCCCCCGAGCGCCGCCCAGGTGGCGGTGCCCTCCGTCCAGGGCGCGGTGACGCGGTGGACGCCGACGGTCTGCTTGCTCCACTGGCTGGTCCACAGCTTGAGGATCGCGGAGGTGATCAGGGCGTTCGGGGGGATGGCGGTCAGGTCAAAGCGCAGGACGCTGCGGTAGCTGTCGTCGGGGATCTCGCGGACGATCAGTTCGGAGACCCCGCCGTTGATTTCCGCTGGCGACGCCTGCTTCAGCCAGGCGTCTTCGGCGACGGCGGCGGTGACGGCATAGATGTCGCCAAAACCGCTCACCTCGACCGCCTGATCCGGGTACACGGCGCGGACGATTGGCAGCGCTTCCAGCCGCGCCGCCTGCGCCGGCGTGAGGC
>JBFGLK010000289.1:0-5086 GCA_041576195.1 Promineifilaceae bacterium (SeqCode) | reverse complement strand
TGCTTCATCAGGTAGCCGGCCACGAGCGTGGCGGAGCGGCCTCGCCCTTTGGCGCAGTGGACGAGCACAGTGCGCCCGTCCCGGATCTGGGCGTCGATGAAGGCAACGCCCTGGGAGATCACCTCCGGGGGCGGGATGGTGATGTCGAGCACCTTGAGCTGCACGTGGTTGACGCCGTGCTTCGCGTAGAAAGCGGTATCGTCCTCGCGCTCGGCGCGTATGTTGATCACGGCATCGATCCCGTGGTCTAGAATGAAGGCGTAGTCGCGCCGGTAGGTGGGCGCGCCGCCCAGCCAGAGCTGGGGCTGGATGCGGTCAAACCAGGGTTGCCGGCGCACCCGTTCGTAGACGAAGCGGATGAGCGGGTAGAATTTGTCAAAGACCCAGTGGAAGGGATTCATGGGTCAAGGATAGCGGAGATTCGGGGCGTGGCAACCGGCGATCCCTGCCGCACACCCCAAGGGTGCATTTGTTCCCTTCGGGTGTGGTATGACGGAGGCCCTACGTTGGCGCACTCAGCGGCAACACCTGCGTCAGCAGCGCCACCAGCAGCAAATAGCGAAAGACCTTCCCCAGCGACATCCAGAAGGCAAAGGTGCGGAACTGGAGCCGGAAGACGCCGGCCACGATCGTCAACGGGTCACCAATCACCGGCAGCCAGGCGAAGAAGACGATCACCGGCCCCCACCGCTGGTACAGATCCGTCGCCCGGGCCAGCTTGCGCGGGTCCACCGTGACGTAGCGCGACAGCACAAAGCCGCCCCCCTTCAAGCCCAGGAAGTAGTTAGTCACCGACCCCAGGATGCTGCCGGCATTGGCCACCAGGAAGACGATCCAGATGTCGTACCCCAGCGCTGGCATGGCCACAAACATCACCTCAGAGGTCAGCGGCAACACCGTCGCCGCCAGGAAGCTCACGAGAAACAGCCCGACGTAGCCCAGCGACAGAAAAAACGCGGTCATCTCGGGCCGGTCCCCGCACGACGCCGGCCGTCAGACTGCCTCCCCTCACACCCAGTCATCCGGCCCCTCGTCCCCCACAACGTCTTCCTCCGGAAATGAGCCGCGCAAAGCAGTCCAGGCGAGCGTCAATACTTGCTCGCGGAACGTGGGCTCCGCCAGCTCGGCCCGCCACCGCGCCTTCTCCGCGGCGCGCCGGTCTGTCGTGGCGTCATCGCCCCGCACGGCGTCCGCCAGGCTGTCGCCGATCACGTTGCCCCCGATCGCCCCCTCCATCGCATCGGCCAGCCGATCCCGCAGCGCCCGCTCGGTCTCGTCCCGTGCCCGCTCCGGGCCCTCGTCACGCAGCGCCCGCCACTCGCGCCGCACGTCGTCCCGCGTGAGGCGGGAGAGGCCGCGCAGGCGGCGCTCCCGGTCTTCGGACCGCAAGCGCGCCAGCGCCTCCTCGCCGCTCACCCAGGCATCATACGCCTCGCCTCCCAGGATGAAGCGCACCTGGATCTGGTCGGCGAAGTCGTGGCGCATCTTCGCCCCGGCGGCAAAGCGCTCAAACGTAATCATCGTGATGGCGACCTACTCGTGTCGTTGGCAAACATGCCGCGCGCCAACGGCGCCAGTTGGCAGGAGCGGCCATCATCGTCGCTCACGCAGGCGGGCCATGAACAGGTGGTTGTGCCAGTTGCCGGCTCCGAACGTGGCGTAGCGGCACACCCCCTCCGGCCTAAAGCCGAACTTCTCGTAGAGGCGTATGCCGGCAGGGTTGTCGGTCATCACGTCCAGCTCCAATCGGCGCAGGTTGAGCCAGTTGTCCGCCAGGTCGACCACGGCCGCCATGAGCGCGCTGCCGACACCGCGGCCCCAGTAGTCCGGATGGACCATCATGCCTACGGCGCCCATATGCGCCACCCGCGGGTTGCCCATCTGGTGCACTTCGGCGATGCCGATCGCCCGCCGCTCGACCTCGGCGACCAGCCGATGCGCCCCGGCCCGCGGCTCGCCAAAACGCCGAGCCACCGCGGCCACCGGCTCGCTGGGAAGCCGGTTCGTCGTTCGGGCCACGGCCGGGTGGCGCCGCATCTCATGCAGGTCGCCGATGTCCGGCGGTCGCGCCGGCCGCACGACGATGCTCGCCAGAGGCCCGCCGGCGCGTGGGGGAAGGGGGCCGGCCTCGGCCGCTGGCTGGGCCGTCAGCCACGGGCGAAGCCGGGCCATCGTCAATTCGTCGGCCCAGCGACCGTCGCCGTAGCCGGCGTCGCGACGGGTGACCTCGTGCTCGAAGCCGAAGCGCTCATACAGACGAATGGCGCGCGCGTTGTCAGCCATAACGCCCAGCTCGACCCGACCCAGGTTTAGCCAGTTATCGGCCAGATCCATGAGCGCGGCCATTAAGGCGGTGCCGATGCCCTGGCCCCAGTGTTCCCGGGCCACGGAGATACCAAGCCTGCCGGCATGGGCGCGCCGTCCGGCGTCGAGGCGACCGATGCCGGCATTGCCGACGGCCCTCCCGTCCACCTCGGCGACCAGGCGGTGGCTGTCCTCTCCCATGTTTTCCAGCCACTTCTCCGTCTCGCCAACTTCCATGCTGGGCAAGACGTACAGCCCCCGCGCCACTGCCGGGTCGATCACGTAGCTGTGAAGCTCGCCGGCGTCGCTGAGCCGGCTGGGCCGAATGATCACATCCGCCATGACGGCCCGCTCAGCGCGCGACGGGCACTTGCGTGCCCAGCCACACTCCGGCCAGGCCGGAGCCGTCCTGGCAAACGCGCGAGCCATAGAGCTGTGTGGCGCTGATAAAGCGGCCGACGGCTCGCAGGTCGCAGTTCGTGCCCGGCGCGGCGATGAAGGTAAAACGGGGAGGACCGGTTTGGAAGGTCCAGGTGCCGGTGTGCCCGATCTCGTCGACGTATTGGCCACCGGCCAGCAGCGCATAGCGGCCGCTCCCACTCGTGCCGTTGTTCAAGAAGTACTGGGTCGTGTAGGCGCGCACGGTCGTGGCCCAGTTTGCTTCATAGGCCCCGATGTCGCAGACGGCACCCTGTGGGCGGACGACCCCGCGCTGGTCAACCCCATGGACCGGGGCGGCGGCGCAGACGGCGTTATCCGCGGCATTGATGGCCGGGCTGCCTGGTAACAGGGCGTGCGAAGGGGTGGGGCCGCCGTGGTTCAGCAGGCCCATGCCCAGGAGCGGTGACGTGTTAGGTAGGTCGCTGCCCTGATTGAAGCCGCATGTGTTCAGGTCCTCCAGGTTGTGGCCCAGCGAGGTCAGCGTGCCGCCGAAGTTGAAGCAGCTGGCGTTGGTCGGGGCCACGTTCGCGCCGACCAGGCTGTTGTTAAAGCGGACGTCGCCCGGCTGGCTGAACGCCAACCCGGCCACGCCACCGCCCCTCGTCGCCGCCGTGTTGAAGGCGACGGTGCTGTTGATCAGGCTCACCGTGCTGGGGCCGTTCAGGGCCACGGCCAGGATGCCGCCGCCGTGGCCGCTGAAGTCGGTCGGGCCGCCCGACCCGCCGGCCACATTGCCGCTGATGGTGCTGTTGGCGATAGTGGCCACGCCGTTGACGTTGTAGATGCCCCCGCCGCTGCCGACTACAAAGCCGGTGCCACTCGTCGTGTTCCCATAAACGGCGCTGCGCAGCAGGGTCAGGGTAGCGATGAGGTTTGATGGCAGGTCGATGCCGTTGCTGATGCCGCCGCCGTCGACGGCCGTATTGTGGCGGAGGGTGGAGCGCTCGATCGTCAGGTTGGCACTGGCGTTGGCTGTGCCCCGGAAGAAGCTGTTCTGGATGCCGCCGCCGAGCCCTTCGGTGTGGTCGGCCCCGTTGGCCGCGTTGAACTCGATCTGGCTGTCGCTGATCTGGACGGTGGCCACCCGGTTGCTGGAGGCGCTGTTGTCGATGCCGCCGCCGCCGACACCCTCGGCGCTGTTGCCGGTAACGGTGACCTGGGTCAGCACGAGGCTCGTGTTGGCCTCGATGGCGTGGCTAGCGATACCGCCGCCGACCGCCGGGTCGGCGTCCGCGGTGCTGCTGTTGCCACTGACGGTCGACGAGGCGATGGTCACGTTGCCGCTACGATTGTAAAGGCCGCCCCCGGCGTTGGCGGCGCTGTTGTTCGCAATAGTCCCGCCGGTGACGGTCGTCGTGCCGAGGCGGTTGCTGACCCCGCCGCCGGTAGTCCCGCTCTGGTTGCCGCTGACCGTGACGTTGGTCAGGGTCAGCGTGCCGGCATTATAGATCCCGCCGCCGCCCAGCCCGGTGCCATCCACATTGGCATGGCCGCCGGTGATCGCAAGGTCGATCAGGGTCAGGTTGCCCGCTGCGGTGACGAAGAGCAGGCGGAACGCCGGCGTGCCGGGCGTCGTGTCGCGTGCCAACGTCGCCAGCCCACCCTGGATGGTGATAGCGCTGCTGACCGGGGGCAGCGCGTTACCATCGTCGGTGGCGTCGAAGGCGGCGACAAACAAATAGGTCGCCCCGGCCTGTAGGATGATTGTGTCCGCGCCGGCGCCGGCTGCGCAGTCTGGCTGGCCGGCGTTATCGTTGTTCGCGTTCAGGATCGCCTCCGCCAGTGAGCAGAGTCCGTCGGCGTTGACGCCGGGCGCCGTGGTCATCACGGTGATCACGGCCGCCGGCGCCGCGGCGGACCCGCCGGCCATCGCCGCCAGACCCAGGATCAGTGCCAGAACCAGGATGGTGCGCTTCATTTCACGTGCCTCCATGGCGCCCCGCGGCGGGGCGTCACATGCGAAAGGTGCCGTAGCGGTCGTCCGGCAAGGGCGCGTTGGCCGTGGCGGCGAAGGCCAGCCCCAGGGCCACGCGCGTGTGGACGGGATCGAGCACGCCGTCGTCCCACAGTCGGGCGGTGGCGAAGTAGGGGCTGCTCTCCTGCTCGTACTGGGCCAGGACTGGCGCCTTGAACGCCGCCTCGGCGACAGCCACCGCCGCCTCGGTCGGCTCGTCCAATTCGGCCAGGACGCGTCGCTGCCCCACCGTCCACAAGGTGCCGGCAGCGGCCTCGCCGCTCATCACGCTGATGCGGCTGTTGGGCCAGCTGAAAAGAAAGCGGGGATCGTAGGCCCGGCCGGACATGCCGTAGTTGCCGGCCCCGTAGCTGGCGCCCACCATCA
>JBFGLK010000288.1:0-5089 GCA_041576195.1 Promineifilaceae bacterium (SeqCode) | reverse complement strand
GTCGAACTCAGCGACGACGGCATGACCCTCGTCGGCCGCCGACGGTAGGCCGGGCTCAACTGGCTGCGCCCCTACACCCCATTACCCCTACCACCTCATCTCCTCATCGCCCCCTTGATTCTGGCAGCTTTTGATAGCGATCGGCCGCTATAACTCAAATAGACTATGCCGGCACGATCCGGTGGCTGCCCGTTCAAGGAGCAATCCGTGAGCACGAACCAGACCTCCCGCATCCCGGGGTTCTACAAATATACGCTCGAGGACCGCGTCGACATCGTGGCTGACTGGGCCGGGCTCGACGCGGCGGAGAAAGCCACCCTCCTGGGCCAGGGCCTGACCGCGGAGCAGGCGGCGCAGATGATTGAGAACGGCATCGGCACGCACACGCTGCCGCTGGGCATCGCCGTCAACTTCCTCATTAATGGCCGCGACTATCTGATCCCCATGGCCATCGAGGAGCCGAGCGTCATCGCCGCGGTCAGCTACGCGGCCAAGCTCATCCGTGCCGGCGGCGGCTTCCACACGGAGGCCACCGAGCCGATCATGATCGGCCAGATCCAGGTACTCGACGTGCCAGACATGGACGTGGCCATCGCCGCGATCGAGGCGGAAAAGGCGCACCTCATGGCCATCGCCAACGAGATGAGCCCGAGCATCGTCAAGCGGGGCGGGGGCGCCCGGGACATCGAGATCCGTCCCTTCGCGGCGTCGCCCGTGGGCCCGATGTTGATCATTCACCTCCTGTACGACACGCGCGACGCCATGGGCGCCAATGCCATCAACACCTGCGTGGAGGCGATGGCGCCGTTGGTCGAGGAGTTGACCGGCGGGCGGACCAATCTGCGCATCCTGTCGAACCTGACCGACTTGCGGCTGGCGACGGCGCGTTGCACCGTGCCGGCAGAGCAGCTCACGGATAAGTACGGCCAGCCGGGCGCCCTGGTGGCCCGTCTCATCGAAGAGGCCAACGCCTTCGCCCTGGTCGACCCTTACCGCGCTGCCACCCACAATAAGGGCATCATGAACGGCATCGACGCCGTCTGCATTGCCACCGGCAACGACTGGCGGGCCATCGAGGCCGGCGCTCACGCCTTCGCCGCCCGGCACGGCTCCTACGCCGCCCTGACCGACTGGCATGTGGACGAGAACGGCGATCTCTACGGGGCGATCACCCTGCCAATGGCCGTGGGCATCGTCGGCGGGGCCACGAAGGCCCACCCGACGGCTGCCGTGGCCATGAAGATCCTGGGCGTGGAGTCGGCGGTCGAGCTGGCCCAGATCATGGCCGCCGTCGGCCTGGCCCAAAACCTGGCGGCCATCCGTGCCCTGGCCACCACCGGCATCCAGGAAGGGCACATGCGCATGCACGCGCGGCAGGTGGCCCTGGCCGCTGGCGCCGATAACGGCCAGGTGCAGCAGGTGGCCGACCAGCTCATCCGCGAAGGCAGCATCCGCGAGGTGCGAGCGCGGGAGATCCTGGCGGAGCTCGCGCTGGCCGGCGAGCGATAGAGCTAGAGCCTAAGGACATGTGATGAGTGATTCAAAGGAATTGATGCGGACGGATCGGCCGGTGGGCATCGTGGGCTATGGCGCCTATGTGCCCCGGTTCCGGCTGCCGGCCACCGAGGTGGCCCGCATGTGGAAAGGGGGCAGCGGCGGCGTGCCGATCGTGGAGAAGGCGGTGAATGGGCTGGACGAGGACGTCGTCAGCATGTCGATCGAGGCGTCGCGCAACGCCCTGGCCCGTGCCGGCATCGACGCCCGCGACATCCGGGCCGTCTGGGTCGGCAGCGAGAGCCACCCCTATGCCGTCAAGCCGACCAGCACCATCGTGGCCGAGGCGATCGGCGCCGTGCCTAACACGCAGGCGGCCGACTGGGAGTTCGCCTGCAAAGCGGGCACCGAGGCGATGCAGGCGGCCACCGGCTTCGTCGGCTCCGGCATGGCCCGCTACGCCCTGTCCGTCGGCATGGACACGGCCCAGGGGCGCCCGGGCGACGCCCTCGAGTTCACCGCCGCCGCGGGCGGGGCCGCCATCCTGATCGGCCCGGGCGAAGAGGCGCTGGCCCTCATCGAGGCCTCGTACTCCTACGTCACCGACACGCCCGACTTCTGGCGCCGGGCGCACGCTCAATACCCGTCTCATGGCGATCGCTTCACCGGCGAGCCCGCCTATTTCGCCCACATCACCGGGGCCGCCGAGACCCTCATGGGCGGGCTCGAGCGCACGGCGGCCGACTACCAGTGGGCCATCTTCCATCAGCCCAACGCCAAGTTCCCGGAGCGCGTGGCAGCGCAGCTCGGCTTCGATAAGGCCCAGATCGCCCCGGGACTGCTCAGCCCACGCATCGGCAACACCTATGCCGGCTCCGCCGTCATCGGCCTGACCGCCACGCTCGATGTGGCCCAACCTGGCGACCGCATCCTCATGGTCAGCTATGGCTCCGGCGCCGGCTCCGATGCCTTCTCCTTTGAGGTGACCGAGCGCCTCCTCGAGGCCCGCGACCGCGCCCTGACGACCGAGGCCTACATCGCCCGCCGCCAGGAGATCGACTATGCCACCTACACGCGGTATCGGGATAAGCTGAAGATGAATTAGGTGGCTCGTTTAATCGTTTGTTAGATGATTGGCTGGCGAGTGGGCTGGCGGACGATGACCTGACCCACTGGCCAACCAACTAACCAACCAGCCAGCCGACGACCCCATCAACTCACCCCCACCATGACCAACGTTTCCATTATCGGCCTCGGCCAGACAGACGTTCGCGAGCACTGGGACACCTCCATCCGCCACCTGGCGTGGTACGCCATCGAGGCGGCGCTGGACGACGCCCACACGACCGACATCGACGCCATCTACGTCGGCAACATGCTGGCCGGCAGCCTGAGCAACCAGGAGCACCTGGGGGCGCTCATCGCCGACTTTGCCGGCATGCGCGGCCGCGAGGCGCTCACGGTCGAAGCGGCCGACGCTTCCGGCGGGGCGGCACTGCGACAGGCGGTCCTGGCCGTGCAGAGCGGGCTCGTGCGCACGGCGCTCGTCGTCGGCGTGGAAAAGATGACCGATCAGACCGGCAGCCGCGTCGGCGGCGCCCTGGCCACCACGCTGGACGCCGACTACGAGGCGGTGCACGGGGCCACGCCTGCGGCGCTGGCGGCCCTGCTCATGCGGCGTTATCTCCACGAATACGGCGTCCGCGTCGAGGATTTCGCCGGCTTCAGCGTCAACGCGCACGCCAACGGGGCGACGAACGCACACGCCATGTTCCGCAACCGGCTCAAGCCGGAGCGCTTCGCCAGCGGCCCCATCGTGGCCGACCCGGTGACCCTGTTCGACGAGGCGCCCCTGGGCGACGGGGCGGCGGCCCTGATCCTCACCGGCGCCGAGCGGGCGATGGACCTGGTGCCGCGGCCGGTGCGCATTGCCGGCAGCGCCCTGGCCACCGACAGCCTGGCCCTGCACGACCGGCGGGACGTCCTCTGGCTGGCGGCGGCGGAGAAGAGCGCGCGGCAGGCCATGGAGCGTGCCGGCATTACCCCGGCGCAGGTCGACCTGTTCGAACTGCATGACGCCTACACGGTGCTCGCCGCCCTCTCGCTGGAGGCCGCCGGCTTCGCCCCCCGGGGCCTGGGCTGGACGCTGGCCCGCGACGGCGAGATCGGCCGGGAGGGCAGCGTCCCGATCAGCACCTTCGGCGGGCTCAAGGCCCGCGGCCACGCCGGCGGGGCCACCGGCGTCTACCAGGCGGTCGAGGTGGCCCTGCAGCTACGGGGCCAGGCGGGCGACAACCAGATCGCCGGCGCCCGCGTCGGCCTGGCCCAGAACCTCGGCGGCCACGGCGGCACCGCGGTCACCCACGTCTTCGCCGTCGACTGACTCGCGGGGGAAGGGCCGGTAGCCCCCAGGTCCTATCGTCTGCGCTGGCTATGCGAATGACACGCGGCTTCTGACAGTTTTTGACAGCTTTTTTCTCCCGGCTGAAAGTTTCTGAGAGGTTGCCCGCCTACAATGCAAGGTAGCGCGAACGACCGCCAACACGACATGGCGCGCTGACGGAGACATCGGACATGGAAGTTTCACGCCATTGGCGCCTTCGGGATCAACGCTATAGCCTGGTCGGTGAAGTCTGCCCCAACTGCGGGGTCAAGCTCTTCCCGCCGCGCGACGTCTGTCTCGAGTGCGAGGCGCCAGCCAAGACGCTCTATACCTTCACCGGCCTCGGCGAGGTCTACTCTTATACGACCGTTTACGATCCGCCCGCCGGCTTCGAGCGCTACGCCCCCTACGTCGTCGCCCTGGTCCGCCTGGAAGAAGGCCCGCTGCTGACCGCCCAGCTGACCGACATCGAGCCGGAAGCGGTGCAGATCGGTATGCCGGTGGAGATGGTTACTCGCAAGCTGCGCGAAGACGGCGAAGAGGGGATGATCGTCTACGGCTACAAATTCCGCCCGACCGTGCCGGTGAGCCAGCCGGCCTGACCCTGCCACAACCCCCGCCTATTTCCGCCCCGGGCCACCCGCCCGGGGCTTTTTCGTGCACCCGGTCGGCCGCGACGCCGTTGCCCACACCCCGGCGGGGTCTTTAAGACCTTACCGGCGCCGTTCGCCGCCGTCCATAGACAGATGTCGTGAGTTTCCCTTCCTGGGCGCCGGCCCGTCGCCAGATCCGAACGAGGCTTGACCCGGCCCAGCCACCGGCCCATGATGCGCGCATCGCCGGCAAACGCAGCACCGTTCGGACGCGTCCATGACCTTTCTCTCGCGCCTGCTCCGCCTGCCCTGGTGGGCCGTCATCCTCCTCTTTCTTGGGCTGGGGGCCGTGGCTTCCGCCATCCTGATCGTCAACGATCGCCGCCAAACGCCGCCCGCCGGTCCGCCCGAGGCGCTGGCGCCGTTGCCGAGCCCTGCCGCCTCCATCATCGCCATCGAGTCCGACTTTTTCCACGAGGCGGTTCCCTACGTCGAGACCGCCGACGGCGACATCTACGCATACATCTGGGAACAGCAGGGCGAGGTCTGGACGCCAGCTGTCCTGCCGGCCCGACCGACGCCCGGTCGTCGCTGCACCCCGGCCCAGGAGACCGCCCTC
>JBFGLK010000287.1:0-5100 GCA_041576195.1 Promineifilaceae bacterium (SeqCode) | reverse complement strand
GGCATGGTCCGGCTAGTCAGGCCCGGTTGGCCAGAAGCACGGACAGATACCGAGGACAAGGCCTATGAACAACGGAACGAACGGACGGATCCTGGTCGTCGAGGACGATCCCGACATCGCCCAGATGCTCGAGCTCTATTTCGGCGGCCTGGGCTATGGCGTCGACGTGGCCATGCAGGGCGGCGACGCCCTGGCGCTTTGCCGCCGCCAGATACCGGACCTTATCGTCCTGGATATCATGCTGCCAGACATGGACGGCTACCAGGTGTGCCGCACCTTACGCACCACCACGCGCACGAGCCACGTGCCGATCATCTTTCTCACGCAGAAGGACGAGCGCAGCGATCGGATTGCCGGCCTGGAGCTTGGGGCGGATGACTACATCACTAAGCCCTTCGACGTCGACGAGCTTCGCCTGCGCGTGCAGAACGCGATTCGCGCGCACCAGCGCATGAACATGACCGATCCGCGCACGGGCCTGCCGAGTGGTCGGCTCATCGAAGACCAGCTCCGCCGCCTGATGCGGCTGCCCAGCTGGACGCTTGTTCTTGCCGGCATCGACCACTTCGGGCCCTTCTCGGACGCCTACGGCTTCGTGGCCGCCGACGAAGTTCTGCGCCACACGGCTATCCTCATCACGGAGCTGCTCAACGAACATGGCACCGACGACGACTTCGTCGGTCAGTCATCCGGCGACTCGTTTATCATCATCTCGCTGGCCGAGGACGTGAACACGCTCGTGGCCACCTTGCGCCAGCGGTTCGCCGCGGAAATACCCACCCACTACAACTTCCTGGACACCGAGCAGGGTGGCATTATCGTCGGCGGCCGCCTCGTCCCGTTGATGCAGCTAAGCGCTGGCGTAGTGGTCAGCGGCGCGCAGCCGTTTGCCGACATCCGCGAGATCACTGAGGCCGCGGCCGAGAGCCGACAACTCGACCAGGCCCGTACCGCCGCCTGACAGGACACCGCATGCCCATGCTGCACGGTGCGCTATCCCTTTCCGCGTGGAACGTCTTCGACGATCTGCGCGACGGCGTTCTCGTCGCGACGCCGGCCGGGGAGCTCGTCTATGGGAATATGGCGGCCACCCGCCTGCTGGGTCTGACCGGCTTGCCGGCTACCATGGCCGAGCTGTCTACGTTACTGGCGGCCGAGCCCGTGGATCACCTGCTTGAGCCGCCGGCGGAGTCATATCTTTCCGCGGCTCAGGGCCCGCTGCACCTCCGTGCCCGTCCGCTTAACGTCGCCGATCGCGAGTATGCCCAGATCGTCATAGCGCCGGTGGCCAGGGGCGGGACTGCCAGCCTCGTAGGCGACTCGGCGAGCATCAGCCTGGCCGCCCTAACGCGCATCGTGCGTCGGCTGAACGATACGCTTCAGCTTGAGGAGATCCTGCAGCTCATCCTCAACGAAGCCATCCTGCTGAGCGAGGCGGCTGGCGGCGCCTTTTTCCTCTGGGAGCGAACCAAGGTGGAGGTGGGACAGCCCCTGGTATCGCGGGGTCAGCCGGTCGCGCCGCCCGAAGCTGGCGATCTGCTCCAGGCCATCCTGGCCGGCGATCGGCCACGCCAATGGCGCCCGCGCAACGGCAGCGACGGCGACGACCGGCCGCGACTGGCGATGGCCGTGCGTTATGCCGGCGAGCCGGCAGCCCTTCTGTGCCTGGTGGCCCGGGACGCACACGGTTTCGCGCCGGCGGCCGAGGCATTCCTGGGTACCGTGGCGCACTACGCCGCGCTGGCCATCGGCAATGGCGTTCGCTTCCAGGAGATCCAGCATCGGAGCGCACAGCTAAGCCGGCGCGCGGAACAGATGGAGCGTTTCGTCGAGTCGAGCCGGTTGCTGCATCGGCGCACCACTCTGGCGGACGTGATGGAGGACCTGGTCTACGCCGTGCAGGAGGGCGTCGGCTTCGACGTGGTCCTGCTCAGCCTCATCGAAGAAAACGACCCGGGCTACAACCTGCACCGCGTGGCCGCGGCGGGCCTGCCGCTCGATCGGCTCCGCGCTTTGCAGGAGAAGCCGGAGCCATGGAGCGCGGTGCGGCGGCTGGCGCAGGAGCGGTTCGCGTTGGGACAGGCCTACTTCGTGCCGGCAACCGCCGATGTGGAGCGCGTCGACGTGCGCCTCCAGCACTGGGACGGGCCCGGCCTGATCCCTGTCGACGAGGCTGCGACCAGCCCGGGCTGGCACCCGGACGATCTCTTCTTCATCGTGATACGTGGCTCGAACCGCGAGCCGCTCGGCACGATCAGCCTTGGGGCGCCCCGCGACGGAAGCCGCCCCGACCGAAACGCGGCCCGCGCCCTGGAGCTGTTCGCCAACCAGGCGGCCATCGCCGTGGAGAACATTCGCCTGTATCACAATACGCGCGAATATGCCAACCAGCTTCAGCTCATCCACGACGTCTCCCAGCAGGTCCTGCGCGAGCTGTCGCTGACCGGGAAGCTCGATTTGCTGGTACGCGGTCTCCTCCAGCTCGGCTGGGGCCGCGTCGCCCTGGCGCTCTGCGACGAACGTCTCGACCCGGTGACCTTCGTTTCAGCCGGCTATGACGAAGCAGAGGAGGACCAGCTTGTTCAGGCCTGGCCAGACGGGGAGACCTGGCGCCGGCGATTCCAGGACGACCATTTCCTGCGCTTCAGCGTCGGCTCCGCGCTGTTCTTCCCTGCGGACGATCCTTGGGCCCGCGAGCACCTCCACGGCGGACGGCCCAGCGGGCAAGCCCCCCGACCGCTGGCCTCCGACTGGCTACAGGACGACGTCTTCCTGGTGCCCCTCTACGACCAGAAGGCGTCGCTATTGGCGCTGGTGTCGCTCGATGCCCCGGCCAATGACCAGCGGCCTGACGCCCGCGCCCTGCAGATCATCGAGCTCTACGCGCGGTTCGCCGGTTCGGTGATTGAGAACGCTCGCCTGTTTGAGGAGACGGTCCGGCGGGAGCGCTTTTCCGCCTCGCTGGGTCGTGTGGGCACGGCGATCTCGGCCACGTTTGACTTGCCTCGAGTTCTCGAGCTGATATGCCAGGAGAGCCTGGACATCTTCTCCGTGGACGGCGCGTACATCTGGCGACGGCACGACGATCGCCTCGTCGGCGCCGCCGCCCGTGGATACGCGCAGCGTGACTTCCCGGCCGTCGAAGCGACCATGGACGACGACGACGTCTTCGCCGTCGCCGTGGCCCAGACCGGTGGAAGCCTGGTTTTGAGTCCGTTCCGCGCCGGCGGGGCCGTGGACTTCCGGCTGCCGGCACCGGAGTCTATCCAGGCAGCCCTGGGCGTGCCCCTGACGCAAGACGGCGAGAATGTCGGTGTGCTCGTCCTGATTGACCGCCAGGACCCATTCCGTTTTCGCCAGGACGACGTGGAGCTGGCCACCCGCTTCGGCGTGCAGGCGGCCATCGCCATCCGCAACGCGACGCTGGTCACCGAGCTGCGAGATCTCAACGAGCAGCTGGACGCCCGCGTGGCCGAGAGGACTCAGGCCCTGGGCGAAGAGCGCGACCGGACGCAACTCCTGTTGCGAATCACGACCGAGCTCTCCGCCAGCCTGGACGAGCACTTCGTCCTCAATCGGGCGCTGGCCCTTATCAACGAGGTCGCCCACGCGCAACGTGGCGGGATCCTCATGGTCGACGAGATGGCCGCCGGCATGGTCTGCCGCGCGGCGTTTGGCCTCGGGTGGGCCGTGCCCCGAGAAGGCGTGCGCCTTAACCTGAGACCGGACGAAGGGCTGGCCGGCCTGGCGCTGTCGCAGCGGCGACCGGTTCTCGTGGCGGATACGACCCAGGACGAGGGCTGGCTACCGGTGAACCATGCCGGGGCCGCCCGTTCCGCCATGGCCGTGCCGCTGGCGTTCGGCGAAGACACGGTGGGCGTGCTGGAGCTTTTTCATGATAGCCCTGAGGCCTTTAGCGACGAGCAACTGGCTCTCGTTCAGGCGGCCGCCGCGCAGGTCTCCAACGCGCTCTACAACGCCCAGCTCTATGTCCTGATTCAGGAACAGACCGAGAAGCTGGGCAAGATGTGGCGCGAGGAGCAGATCGAGGCAGCCAAGCGCCAGGCCATCCTGGAGAGCATTCTGGACGGCGTGCTCTTCGCCGACGCGGCCGGGATTATCACGCTGGCCAACCAGGCAACCTCCGCTGTCCTGTCCCTGCCCCGGCGTGAACTGCTTGGCCGGCCGGTCCGGGAGCTGCGCGGGCTCTATGGCGCCTCCGGCGAGGCGTGGATTCTGGCGGTCGATCGTTGGGCGGCGGCGCCCGGTCAGGTCGGCGAGGGCACTGTGCTTATGGATCGGCTCACGCTCGACGAGCGCTTCGTGGCGGTGACGCTGGCCCCGGTTCTCGACCGGGGGCAATTCATCGGCACCGTGTCCGTCTTTCGGGACATTACGCAGGCCGTCGAGGTTGACCGCATGAAGAGCGAGTTCGTCTCGACGGTGTCCCACGAACTGCGCACGCCGATGACGTCGATCAAAGGCTACGCGGACCTCATTCTGATGGGCGTGGCCGGGCCCCTGAGCGAGTCTCAGACGCAGTTCGTCGAAGTGATCCGGCACAACGCCGATCGGTTGAGCCTGTTGGTGAACGACCTGCTCGACATCTCCCGCTTCGAGACGGGCAAGGCCGAGCTAGACGTGCGGCCGATCGACCTGGCGACGGTCGTTGATCAGGTGGTGAATGGGCACGGTCGTGGACGCATCGAGCATGAGAAGCGCGCATTGCGGCTGACAACGGCACTGCCGGCATCGATGCCGCTGGTCAGCCCCGACGACGCCCGCGTCACCCAGATCCTCACCAACCTGTTCGAAAACGCCATCAATTACACGACGGACGGCGGCACGGTAACGGTGGGCGCCGAGCTCCAGGATGGGTTCTTGATGGTAAGCGTGAAAGACACCGGCATCGGTATTCGCCCGGACGTCCGCCAGAAGATCTTCGATCGCTTCTTCCGCTCCGAGGACGAGCGCGTTCAGCAGGTTGCCGGCACGGGTCTCGGCCTGGCCATTGTCAAGACGTTGGTCGACATGCACGGCGGCACGCTCACCGTCGAGAGCGAACCTGACCGGGGCAGCACCTTCCGCTTTGGTTTGCCT
>JBFGLK010000286.1:0-5108 GCA_041576195.1 Promineifilaceae bacterium (SeqCode) | reverse complement strand
GGCGGGCACGTCGCGGGTGACGACCGCGCCGGCCGCCACGATGGCCCCCTCGCCCACGGTCACGCCGGAGAGGATGACGCTGCTGCTCGCCAGCCAACAGTCATCGCCGATGGTCACCGCCGCGCGGGTCACGCCCTGCGCCTTCATGGGCATGTCGAGCCGGGCGTAGTGGTGGTTCTCGGAGTGGATGCTGACGCGGGGAGAAATCATGACGTGGGCGCCGATGATGATGCCGCCGCCGCAGCCCAGGTAGCAATAGGCGCCGATGTTGGCGTGATCGCCGACGACCAGTCCCTTGCCGGGCGCCCGGCCATAGTAGCCGGAGGGGCGCACCATCGCGAAGCTACCGACAGTGACGTGATCGCCAATGACGATCCCCTCTTCCGACAGGCCCTGGATCTCGCAGTAGTCCTCGGCCACGAAGTTCCGGCCGACGCGGAGGTATTGCGGGTTGCGCAGCCGGACACCGCGCCCGATCAGGAGCAGGCCGCGGGCCTGGCCCAGCCAGGGCCGCCACCAGAGGCCGCGCAGGGCCATCGGTCCGAGCTTTGCCAGACTTTGCCACACGCCGCGGCGCGGCCAGCCGGCGAACCGGCCCCGGTCCGTCTCACCAGAGGTCAGGGGGTCGTCTTCCATGCGCTCAGATCTCGCTCGAGGTAGGCTTCCAAATCGGCGATGTCCTCCCGATAGTAGTCTGCCAGGGCGAAGGCCAGATCGGGGGGCAGCGCCGGGGGATCGTTGGCCACCAGCCGGCGCAGGACAACACGGTCCACGGCCACCATGAAATAGTATGCCAGTTGTGCCGGCAGCGCCTCTCGCCGGGCCAGCGCCGGGCCGGCGGCGCCCGGAACCGGGCGATAGAAGAAGCGGCGGTTGGCGACGGCCAGCCAGCGGAGGCGGGGCAGCCCGTAGACCGCCTGTTTGGGCCGCCGCCCCAGGTCTGCCGGCATGCCGGCGGGATCCACGCCGAGGAAGTCGGCGACCCGCGCCAGTATGGCCTCCGGGCCGGCCCGCAGCTCGTCCATCAGCAATACGAGAATCTGCTCGCGCGGAAAATGGGACGCCAGATGGCGGAGCTGCCGGCCGTAGCATCCATACTCCAGGATGTCTACAGCCCGGGGATGGCGGGCCGCCAGGTCGCCCTGCAGGAGGTCAGCCAGGCCGTCCGCCAGCGGGCGGGCGGGAATCAGGCCCACCTGCGCATACCAGAAATAGGCGGAGATGGCCCGATCTGCCGGAGGGCGCAGCATGGCGATCAGGCGCGCCCGCGGCAGGTGACGGGCCAGGCGCGGCGCGCACGCCGGTTGGGCCAGGTAGTCCGGGCGCTTAATGCCAGGGATCTGGCCCGGGCGCGCCCCGCGCAAAACCGACTCGAGCCGATCCACACGCGCCGGGTCGTAAAACGGGTCCTCGAAAAACGGGGTCTCGTAGCGGGGCAGGAAAAGGGCCGGGTGGCGTCGTAGCGCCTCGTGCAGGAAGGTGGTCCCGGCTTTCTGCGCGCCGACGATGACAAACGCGGGCAACATGGCGGGATCAGGCGGGCGGCGTCGCGGCCCGGGCCCACCGCTGGCGGGTCAGGGCCGCGCCGAGCGAGACGGACAGCGCCACATACAGCGACCAGGGGATGGTGAGCTGGCCAAGGATGGCGCTGTAGGAGACGTTCAGCACCGACAGGGCGGCCACATATCCCAGCACCCACTGATACTCGATCGACAGCAGGGCTCCGCCCGCGGCAATGGCCCGCCAGGTGGTCCAGATCAGGTGGATCAGCATCAACCCCAACCCCACGGCGCCAAGCTGTAGCCAGAGTTCGAGGAAGCCGTTGTGCGCCTGCTGGATCTCCCACACGGTGCCCACGCGAGTCACGAAGCTGATCCGGTTGGCGCCAACCCAGAACGCGTCAAAGCCATAGCCCAACGTGGGGCGCTCAAGGATGTTCTCCCAGACATATCCCCAGAGATCCAGGCGGATGCCCAGGGTATCGCGCTCCGGGCCCCGGCCGAGCAGCTCCATCGCCGCTTCCGTCAGCCCGCCCAGTTGTGGGTAGAGCAGGACGGCAACACCGGCGAGCGCCGCGGCCAGCACCAGCACCAGCGTGACCAGCCGCAGGCCCCGGGCGCGCTGGCGCATCAGGTGCAGGACCGGCTGAAAGACGACGACGAGGGCCACGGCGAGGAGCGGCGTGGCCGACTCCGCCCGCAGGATCAGGAACAGGCTCAGCAAGAAGAGCGTCCAGGCCCAGGCGCGGCGCGGTCGCTCCACGATCAGGGCCCAGACGGCGACGCCGAGGATGGCCATGTAGCGGCCCAGGCTGTTCTTGTGTTCGTAGATGCCGTCCCAAACGATATCGCCACCGGCGGTGACCATGCGGCCCAGCTCGGGAAAGGCGGCGCCCAGAAGCAGGCTGAGGACGGCGCCAATACCGAGCGCCAGGACTATGATCTCGACCTGCTCGCGAAGACGAAAGCGCAGCGCCAGGTAGAAGCCGAAGAAGGTGCCGGCAGCGAGGTTGGCCAGGCCCGGCACCGTCCGCCAGGGCGCGAACGACCAGCCCAGCGATACCACCACCAGGAACAGGATGACCAGCAAGAGCTTGTCGCGCGTCAGGTACCAGAAGAAGCGCCGTGGCGTCCGGATGGCGTCCAGACCGAACAGCACGATGATCACGCCGATCAACGCCAGCTGCACGTCCTGGTCGCCGACGCGCAGCAGGCTCTCAAACGGGCGCGTCATGAAGAGCAGCGCCAGGGCGACCAGCACCCGGGCGATGCCGCCCTTGAGCCGCTGGCGCGACACCACGAGGGGCCTGCCGCCCGCCCAGCGCCCGATGCCCGCCCGGATCACGCGGCCCTGGCCCTGGCCCGCCACCGGCCCAATACCGACGGGTAGATGCCCAGCCGTTGGGCGACGCGGACCGTGAGGATGACATCCCAGCAGATCATGCCGCTGGCGGAGGCGATGGCGGCCCCGGTGACGCCGAGCCGCGGGATCAGCCACAGGTTCAACAACCCGTTTAGCGCGGCCCCGGCGCTGATCCCCCAGATGACGTCGCGCTCGTGCCCCGTCATCGTCAGGATCAGGGCCACCGAGCCCACGGCGGCGTTGAACAGGCGCCCGGCGATGAGGATCGTGAGACCCGGGGCGCCGACCACGAACTCGCCGCCGAAGATCGACAGGAAGAGATCGCCATACATGATGAGGGGCAGGGCCAGCACGAGGGAGAAGAGCAGGACGGCCCGGGCGGCGTTCGTGGTCACCCGTTGTAGGCGCGCGCGGTCGCCCGCCAGGTGAATGGTGACGATCGTCGGCGCCAGCACCGAGTTGACCGCCACGAGGATGAAGGCAAGTAGGTCGGCGCCGCGGACCACGGCGGCGTAGACACCGACGTCGGCGCTGGTGCCCAGGGCGCCCAGCATGAGGGTGTCGATACGCCGACTGAGGAACTGCATGCCGCTGAAGGCCATCAGCGAGAGAGCGCTGGCTCGCCAGACGCCGGCCCGGACGCTGGGCGCCGCCTTCCGCGCCGGCTCCGGTAGGAAGTGGGCGAGCATCAACGTCCCCACCACGAAGGCGACGACTACGGACGCCAGGTGCAGGGCCGTCGTCTGCACCGCCCCAAACGGCTCCCGCCAGACGAACAGCCAGAGGAGGACGAGGACCAGGAGCAGCACCGGCTGAATGAGCAGCTCGGGCGACTGGCCGGCCACGACGTGAAAGAGGCCGCGCATGGCCGCCTGGCGCAACCGCGTCAGGGCCACGAACGGGAGCAGGATCACGGCCACCAGGAAGACGACAAGGCTTTCCTGGGACACGCGACCGAGCGCGTACCATAGCCAGGCGATGCCGGCAGCGCCAAGCCCCAGCGCCAGCGACAGCCGCAGGCTCAGCCGGTTCGACCAGCCTAGCATCCCCCGCATCAGGCCCCACTCCTCCTGCTGGAGGAAGGCCGGCACCTCCCGGACCATCAACCAGTCCAACCCGAGGACGGCCGGCTCCACCAGCACGCCCACGATCGTGATGGCGTAGACGTAGGTGCCGAAGCCGGCGGCGCCGATCGACCGGGTGAGGATGACGGTGATGACGAACATCAGCCCGGCCAGGGCGATCTTCATGGCGAAGAGGCCCAGCGCCTCGCCGGCGAAGCGGGCCCGGAAAGAGCCGGGACCGGCTTGCTTGAGGAAGTGGCGCGCGGTCTTGAGGAGAGGCACGTTCATCCCGCGCCGGCCCTACCAGTCGAGGTCCGCTTCATAGCCCAGGTCCACCAGCAGCGTGCCGGCACGCTCCTTGAATGCGCGCTCGTGCTCGGGCTGCAGGTGATCGCGCCAATCGCCGATCACGCCCTTGCGGAAGGTGTTGGCTCGGGGGAAGTACAGCTCGGCCGCGATGGCCTCCAGGGTCGCGGCGGGCGTGGCCAGCTCCAGGTAGTCGTCCAGCGAGCGCAGGGTCGCCAGCTGCGCGGCCCGGGTGCCGCCCCCATGCTCCCCAATGAGGTCTTCGAAGCGCACGATCAGGGCCCCGTGCTCGCGCCAGCGCACATAGGCGCGCAACTCGTCGCCAATGGCCACCAGCGGGATGCGGCAGGCCACCGCCTCTGCTGGCAACCCGTCGATCAGGGCCGTCAGCCGCGTCCGATCGTCGGGCAGGCGCAGGAAATCGCCGTGCCAGCGATTAGTGGGCCGCCCAAGGATGTGATGGAAGTGGGACACGACGACGTCGCGCGGGTCCCGGATGATGACCACGTGGCGATAGCCCATCGCCGCCAGCCTGGCGGCGTCGGCCTCGGTGAAGGGCAGATGCGCGCCCACAAAACAGCCGCGCCCCAGGCGCCGTAGCCGCGGCTCGAACGTGGCCACGTCCTGCAGGCGATGGCTGTGGTGAATATGGCTCAGGAAGTAGCCGGAGTGTGTGAGGCCCGGCATGAGCGCCAGGCAGCGCAGCAGGAGGTGCGTGCCGGACTTGGGGATGGAGTTGGCCAGGACGCGCGGACCGCGGCCAAACAGGCGGCTCCAGCTCTGCGCCCGCAGGCGGCGCAGACGGTTCTCGACGGACTCTCGCCGGCTGAAGGTGCCACGCCAGAAGAAGCGGATATCGTCGCGGAAGTTCATGGC
>JBFGLK010000285.1:0-5114 GCA_041576195.1 Promineifilaceae bacterium (SeqCode) | reverse complement strand
GGCGCGCGTGGCCCGCTCCTGGTCCAGGCGAGGCGCCAACCAGCCGTCGCCGAGCCGGGCCATGCGGTCCAGTACCGGGTCGGCCGCGCCGCCAAACCAGATGGGGATGGGGCGCTGGACGGGCAGGGGGTTGATGCCCGACTTCACGATCCGCTCTTCGTCCACCTGGCCGGTCACGAGCGGTTGGGTCCATAAGGCCCGCAACAGGGCGATCTGGCCCTCGATGCGCCGCCCGCGCCGGGCGAACGTCTGACCCAGCCCCGCGTACTCGACCGCGTTCCAGCCCACCCCGACGCCCAGCCGCAGCCGCCCGCCTGACAGCAGATCTACCTGCGCCGCCTGCTTGGCCACGAGCGCCGTCTGCCGTTGCGGCAGCACCAACACCCCGGCCGTGAGCTGCAGCCGCTTGGTGCAGGCCGCCAGGTAGCCGAACAGGACGAAGGGCTCGTGGAAGGCATGGGCATTGGTGTAGGGTCCGCGCCAATCGGGCCACGCCGGGTCGACGCCCAGGACATGGTCGTAGGTCATCAGGTCGTCGTAGCCCAACGCTTCCGCCGCCTGGGCGTAGGCGCGGATGGCGCCGGGATCGGGCCCGATTTCCACCGTGGGGAAGATGACGCCAAGCTGCATGCCGGCCTCCTTAAAGTTTTGTTGTAATACCCCGCCAACTTCTTGCTTGCTGGGCGCAATTTGCTATTATGTTAACGGTGCCGAGACGTGCCAGGGTTTTGGGTTGGATTGTTCCGCCGCGAGTGCCGGCAGCCTCCCGCCCTGACGTCCCGACCGGGCGACCGCCCGTCACGGCACCGGCGTACAGGAGGCAATCGTAATGGCAGAGTTTACCCGATACGAGATCTTTCGCCTGCTGAACCAGGCGCCGCCGCTCTGGCTGGCCAGCGTGGATCTCAGCGGCGCGCTCCTCTGGGGCGCCAGGCTCGAGCGGGCAGACCTGCGGGGGGCCAACCTGAGCGAGGCAGACCTGCGGGGGGCCAATCTCAAGGGGGCCAACCTCAAGGGGGCCAATCTGAAGGGCGCCACGCTCCGTGGAGCCAACCTGGCCGGGGCCTATCTGCGCGAGGTGTTGTTGCGCAACGCCGACATCCGCGGCGCCAACCTGGCCGGTAGCTACCTGCGGGGCGCCCATCTCCGGGGCGCCAACCTGGCCGACGTCGATCTGCGCGGCGCGGACCTGACCGGGGCCGACCTGCGCGGCCGGGTCAGTCTGATCGGCGCCAACCTGCTGGGCGCTGACCTCACCCGCACCGAGCTGCGCGGCGCCGCCTACGACGTGCGCACCCGCTGGCCGGCGGGGTTTGACCCGCGGGCGGCCGGCGCTGTCGCGCGTCGCGGCGGCTAGCTCACCCCGTCAGTCGCCGGTGGCGTCCAGGCGCGCTTCAAGCGCGGCGAGCCGGGCGGCCAGATCCGCGTTCTCCTGACGCAACGCGTCGAGCTCCGCCTCCAATTCCAGGACCTGTACCTCGTTCGCCAACGCATGCCACTGGCCCAGGTGGGCGAAGAAGACCTTGCCCTCTGAGTGGACGTGCGCCAGCATGCCGTGGTAGCTGTTCGCCGACGGCAGTTCCGCCATCGTGTTGTGCAGGAATCGCACCCGGCTGTTGGCCCCGGTGATGTCCAGCGTGCCGCTGGACCGAATGTTGCCGTTCACCTGGAGCCTGGCCGTTGGCGTGGTCGTGCCAATGCCGATATTGGTCCCGTCGCTATACAGCAGCGTGCTGACAGTGACGCCGGGCGGGTTGAGCTGGTAGACCAGCGGTACCCAGGGACCGCCACCCTCGGCGGCCGTCGCGGGGGCCAGGGACTGGGCGTAGCCGGTGCCCACCGCGGCCAGCGCGGCGGCCAGGAGCAGCACGAGAGTCACGAGCAAAAGCGATCGACGAGACATGGGAACCTCCAGGGGGCGCGCGGCGGGCCGCGCTTCAGTTGGCAGAGAGTATCTACACGGTCGCTGCCCGGGCGGGCCGCGAGTTCGGGGTCAGTATAGAGGCACCGGCGGCCGGGCGCAACGCCAGGCCGGGCTCCTGTGGTATACTGCCGACCGGCTATGCGCGTCGCCTCCTCTATCCGCAAGGCCGCCTCGACCGGGGGGCCGCCCGGCTCCGGCTATCGACGGCAACTCCTGCTGCTCCTGGCCCCGTTTGTGTTGGGCTCGGTTCTGCTCGTGATCGTGCCGGCACTCTTCACCGTCGCCATCGCTTTCACCGACTACCGCGCCGTCCGGCCGCCGATCTGGGCCGGGCTCGACAACTTCCGCAGCCTGGCCGCCTCGCCCATGGCCCGCATCTCCCTGCGCAGCACGGTCACCTTCCTGCTTGCCGCCGTCCCGCTGCGCCTGATCGGCGCCCTGGCGCTGGCCCTCCTGCTGCAATCGCGGCGGCGCCTGGTCTCCCTCCAGCGGGCCTTCGTCTACCTGCCCACCGTCATTCCCGAAGTGGCCTACGCCATCATCTGGCTGTGGGTGTTCAATCCCCTCTACGGCCCGCTGAATGCGGCCATGCGCTGGCTTGGGCTGCCGGCCGTGGACTGGCTGGCCGCGGAAGGGACGGCCCAGGCGGCCATCGTGATCATGGCACTGTTCACCTTCGGCGAAGGGTTCGTCGTGCTGCTTGCCGGCCTGCAGAGCATCCCCCGCGCCATCTACGAGGCCGCCCGCGTGGACGGCGCCTCGGGCTGGCAGTCATTCTGGCGGATCACGTTCCCCCTGCTCCTGCCCTGGCTCCTCGTCCTCTCTTTTCGCGACCTCATCGTCAGCATGCAGGGCACCTTCACGCCCTCCTTCGTCATGACCTATGGCGGCCCCTACTACGCCACGACCTACGTGCCGCTCCTCGTCTACGAGTTGGCGTTCGACTTCTTCGACTTCGGCATGGCCGCGGCGGCGCTGGTGGCCACCTACGTCGTCCTGATGATGCTGATCCTGGGCGTCCTGAACATCGTCTCGGGCTGGAGGCCGGCCGATGCGTAGGGTCCGCGCTGGCTTTGCCTGGCTTCTGCCGCTGGCCCTGACGCTCCTCTTTCTCCTGCCCTTATTCTGGGCGGGCGTGAACTCGCTGGGGGCGGTCGACGCGCCGCCGCCGCGCACCGTCGTCTGGTGGCCGGCAGACCCTCGCTGGGACAACTACGCGATGCTGTTCGAGCTGTTGCCCGTCGGGCGTTATCTGCGCAACTCGTTGCTCGTCGTCGCCGGCGCGGTGCCGCTCACCGTGCTGACGGCCTCCGCCGCCGGCTTCGGGATGGCCCAGCTGGACGAGCCGGCCTACCGGCGTCTCCTTCTTTTCAGCGTGGCGGTGCTCATGGTGCCGGGTGCCTCGGTCTGGATCGCCCGCTTTCAGATTCTGCGCTGGCTGGGCCTGCTGGACACGCTCTGGGCCCTGATCGCCCCGGCGTTCGCTGCCAGTAGCCCGCTGTTCGTCCTGCTCTACACCTGGAACTTCCGCCGCATCCCGGCGGAGCTGTTCGAAGCCGCCTGGCTCGAGGGCATCTCAGCGCGCGCCGCCTGGTGGCGGCTGGCGATGCCCCTGGCCCGGCCGACCACGGTCGCCGTCGTCGTGCTCACCGTTGTCCTCTACTGGAGCGACTTCGTCAGCCCTGTGCTCTACCTGTACGATCCAGGCCGCTACACCCTGCCCGTCGGCCTGCAGGTGCTCAAGCAGCTCGACCCCACGGCCTGGCCGCTGCTGATGGCCGGCGCCGTCCTGATGACCCTGCCCGTTATCGCGCTCTTCATCCTGCTGCACCGCTTCTTCTTGAGCGATCACTCGCTGGCCGCCCTGTTCGAGCGCAACTGACCCATGCGCCGCTTCTCGTGCTTGCTCGGTTCGCTCATCGCCCTCCTCCTGGCCGCGATCGGGTGCAGCGGGGAGGCGCCGGCGGCCGTGACCTTCATGGTTTTCGGCGACCCGGCTGAGCTGGCCGCCTACGAGGCGCTCGTGGCCGCCTTCACCCGGGAGCACCCGGATATTGCCGTGCAGCTCCAGCACGTGCCCGATCAGGGAGACTATCGTCAGCGGCTGGCGGCGGGCTTCTCGGCCGGCGCGCCGCCCGACGTCATGTTGATCAACTATCGCCGCTTCGCCACGTTCGCCGCCCAGGGCGGGCTGGAGCCGTTGTCCCGCTATGTGGCGGGCAGCGAGCGGATTGCGGCGGAGGCGTTCTTCCCGGTCGCCCTGGACGCCTTTCGCTGGCAGGGGGAGCTCTGGTGCCTGCCGCAGAACGTCTCCAGCCTGGTCGTCTACTACAACCGGGATCTGTTCGACGCTGCCGGCATCCCCACGCCGGCCGACGACTGGACCTGGGCCGACTTCCTGGCCGCGGCCCGGGCGCTGACCGTGGACGAAGACGGCGATGGGCGCCCGGAGCAGTACGGTGCCGGCATCGAGCCCAATCTCTTCCGCCTGGCTCCCTTCATCTGGCAAAACGGTGGCCGCCTCGTCGACGACGAGGCACGCCCGACCCGGCTCACGCTGGACGACCGGGTGGCGCTCGACGCCTTCGACTGGTTTGTCAACCTGCAGGTGGCCGAAGGGGTCGTGCCCGACGCCCTGGCCGAGGCCTCCGAGACCTCCCCTTCTCGCTTCCTGAACGGCCGGCTGGCCATGTACCTCAACAGCCGGCGCGGCGTGCCCACCTATCGCACCATCGAGGCGTTCGCCTGGGACGTGGCCCCCCTGCCGCGCGGCCGCCGGGCTGCCGGCATCCTCCACAGCGATGGCTACTGTCTGGCCGGCGCCGCCGCCAACAAAGGCGCCGCCTGGACCTTCATCGAATACGCCAACTCCCCGGCCGGCCAGGCGCTCGTCGCCGCCTCCGGGCGCACCGTGCCCTCGCTGATGGCCGTGGCCGCCTCGGACGCCTTCCTGGATCCCGCGGCGTCGCCGGCCAACAGTCGCGTCTTCGTGGACACCATCGCCGACCTCCGCCGTGTCCCCATCCTATCCAGCTGGGTGGCCATCGAGGAGACGGCGGGCAAAGAAGTCGAGCGCGCCTTCTACGGCCAGGCTTCGGTGGAGGAGGCCGCCCGCGAGGCGATCCGCCTTACGCAGCCATTCTTCGACTCCGGCACCGCTCCGTAGGGACGCCGTAGGCGCGCAGCCCGC
>JBFGLK010000284.1:0-5118 GCA_041576195.1 Promineifilaceae bacterium (SeqCode) | reverse complement strand
AGAGGATGTCGCCGCCGCGGTCAGGGCGGCCGGCGGCGTGCCCGACGACCAGGCGGTCGGCGATCTGGTCGGCGCGATGCGCCTCTTGCGCTCGTTGCCGAACAGCAACGGCCGCGTGGGCATCTTCGGCACCTGCTCAGGCGGCCGGCACGCCTACCTGGCCGCCTGCCTCTCGGACGGGTTCGACGCCGTCGTCGATTGCTGGGGCGGCCGGGTGGTCATGGCGCCCGAAGATCTGACGCCGAACTTCCCGGTCGCGCCGATCGATGTCACGGCAGACTTGAGTGGCCCCCTCTTGGGCCTATTCGGCGACGAGGATCGCAGCCCGAGCCCGGAGCAAGTGGACCAGCACGAGGAAGCCCTGAAGCGCCTCGGCAAGACGTACGCGTTTCACCGCTATGCCGGCGCCGGGCATGGCTTCTTCTACGATCATCGGCCCAGCTATCGCCAGGCGCAGGCGGTCGACGGGTGGGCCAAGATCTGGGCGTTCCTGGCGCAACACCTGGCGATGCCGGCAGGCGAGGTCTGAGTCGGACGCCCCGAATTGAGGAGCAGCAGCATGTGCACCATGATCGCCGAACAGGTCCCGGTGATCGGCTACGCCAAGGGCGGTGCGGCGTGGTTCGACGTCCGCCAGATCAATGTCAGCTACGATCACCCATTCGCCGCGCCTTCCGAACACGCCCTGAGTATCGATTTCGTCGATCCGAGCCGGGGCCCGGGCGCCCGGGTGGCCGTCGAGCTCAGTGCGGCCAACGCGCGGGCGCTGGTCCGAGCGATCGAGGCCGTGCTACAGGAGGCGGAGGCCGGCGGCCATCTGGAGTGACCGCCGGGCGCGCTGGAGAGGTCCTGCCTAGTAGCCGGGGGGCGGTGCAGCCGGGCCGTGAAACGTAATGATGTGGAAGATGGCGCCCTGCGGGTCCTGCAATACGGCCAGACGGCCAATATCCCCGGCAGGCGACGGCGGCACGATCGCCTTGCCGCCAAGCGACTCAGCCCGGGACACCGCCTCGTCCACATCATCCACCAGGAAGTAGACGGCCCAGTTGGGCGGCACATCACCCCAGGTTTCGTCGATGGCCATGATGCCCGCCTGCGAGCGATCGCCGGCATTGCAGCTTACGTAGCCGTTGGCGTCTACCTCGTAGCGCCAGTCAAAGACGGCATGGTAGAACGCCTTGGCCGCCTCCACGTCCCGCGTCTGCAGCTCGGTCCAGACGAGGGTGTTGGGCACGTTGACCAGCTGGGCTCCCGTGTGACCTGCCGGCTGCCAGCTGCCGACGACGGCGCCGGTGGGGTCTTGAATCACCGTCATGCGGCCGGAGTCCATCACGTCCATCGGGGGCATGAGCACCTGCCCGCCCGCCGTGCCGGCCCGCTCGGCCACCCCATCCACGTCGCTGTGATTGACATAAGCGGACCAGTAAGGCATCGTTCCTTCTGGGCTCGAGGGGTCACCCATGAGGGGCCCCAGGCCGGCCACCATCTTGCCCTCGATCTGAGCCATGGAATAGATGGTGCCAGAGTCGGTCGGCATATCCAGAAAGGACCAGCCGAAGAGCCCGCCGTAGAACGCCTTGGCGCCCTTCGTGTCGGTCGTGCCCAGATCGACCCAGGAGAAGACGCCATCCGGATACCGGGAAACGATCTGCATGAGAGTACCTCCTTCTCGTGCGGGGCAGCCGGCGGACGCCGGCCTACGATGCTCAAGTTGTACCACAATTAGAACAAATGTGCTACACGAGCAGAGGGAGGGGCCGGACGTAGTGCCGGGGCTCGTTGATACGGCCGGCATAGTGGCCGTGGTACGCTGCCGGCAGGAGGCGAGCGATCTGGAGCATGATCTCGTCCGCCATGCGCTGGCGCACGTCCCGCGTGACGCGCTCGGCGCCCGGGTCGAGTGCGAATGGCCGCCCGATCTCCAGTTGAAACGGCGTGCGTCGCAGGCGGCGGATATTGTCCCAGAAGACCTCGTGGCCCCAGTAAGCGACCGGCAGGATGGGGGCGCCAGTGCGCAGGGCCAGAGTGACCGTGCCCGGGTGCGCCGGGCCCAGAACGCCATCGCCGGACCGCGTGCCCTCCGGGGCCACGGCGAGGATTCTTCCCGCCTCCAGTGCCTCGATGCCGGCACGGATGGCGCTCAGGTCGGCCTCGCCCCGGCGCAGCGGAATGGCTCCCCACATCTCGAAGATCCGGCGCAGGACCGGGTTTTCCCAGTTCTCGGACTTGGCGAAGCCGGTCACCGGTCGCGGCAGGAGGTGCGTGACCATCAGCGGCACTTCCAGGAAGTTGATGTGATTGGCCACGACCAGCAGCGGCCCGCTCCGCGGAAAGGACGCCCAGTGGTCGTCGTCGATCCGACAGGCCGCGCGCAAGATCCCTTTGAACACCAGATTGACGAGACGTGACATGCCGCTCATTGACCACTTGTCGCGGGCTTCCGTTGGGCGCCGCCCCGCAGGTCGTGCTGCCGACTTGCTCTGGGCGCCGCCCGGCCCGCGTCCCGGGAAAGTATGCGGCAGCTGTGCGCGCTCGTCAATACGAAACGCGGGCGCCACGCATTCACGGGGCGCCCGCGCACGTCAGCTGACAGGCGGGCTCGGGCTGCCGGCACGCCGCGAATGTGTGCCGGCAGGCTGGTCCGGAGCTCGGGCTACTTGGTGCTCGCCGACAGGTATTGGCTGGCGAAAAGCAGGGCCCAGCCGAAGACGAAGTAGGCAATCAGCGCATAGGCCATGCCGATGGCCAGACCCGGGCTGCCGATGGCCATCTGTGTGGCCGCGTCCAGCCCAAAGACGGGCATGGCCAGCATCCCGCAGACGAACCAGGCGGCCACGGCGAAGAAGCCGTAACCCGCCATGCGCAGATCGAGCGCCATTCGGATCGGCCGCGGGGCCGCCGCCCGCTCGCGCGCCCAAAAGTAGAATGTCAATACCAGGAACAGCTCGATGAGCGCGCCTCCAACGCCAAACACCGGTCCAATCACCTGGCCAATGAGGCCGCCCACGATGTTGGGGATCAACAGAGCGGCTACGGCGACCACAACGAAGACGAACACGCGACCGGTACCTGAACGGGCGGCCACTCCGGCAGCCGTGGCCCCGAAAACGACGGCCAGCGGCACGGCGAACAGCCAGACATAGGTTATGAAGAACGTGAATCCGCCGGCCTGGCTAAGAAAGGCGCCCAGGCCGAGCCGCTCCAGGTCGGCTTCAAGCCACAACGGCGCGCTCAGGGCAAACAGCAGCAGCAACAAGGCGACTACGCCGAGCACCGCTGCCAGCGCCCGGTTGCCAAATCGTCGCTCCTCGGCATCCCGAGGAGCCCTCAGAACATGTTGAGCACTCATGGGTGACCTCCCCTCACATGAGCCCGGATTCCCCATACGCGGGCTCCCAAGCGGGCCGCATGCTACCGGCGGCCCATACCTATCGACACACTAGCAGAATCCGCTCCCACAAATCAAGTTTGTGACGCGCTTCACGAATGATCTTCAGGCGCACCGGCAGCGAACAGCGTCATCTACTGTTCTCGTGCGACAGCGGTCCGCCTACGCGCGGCTGCTCCCCAACAGGCCCGTCTTCTGAAAACGCTTGCCATTGAAAACGCCGACGTGCTGGGACAAGATGATGCCAGGATCGCCCTTGCCACCTCAAGGAGAGACAGCCGATGGGCACTCGTCCAAAATACGCGCTGCCCGAGATCGAGCGCCGATGGATCGTGGAGCAGGCCGCCTTGCCGCAGCTGGAGTCGCTTCCCGGAGTCGAGATCACCGATCGCTACATAGAAGGTACTCGCCTAAGGCTGCGGTTCATGACCGACGCCAATGGCACCCTATACAAGCTTGGCAAGAAGTACGGCGACCGGGAAGGCTACAGCGAGTCGCTGACCAACCTGTATCTTAGCGAGACGGAGTACATCATATTGCGTCGGTTGCCTGCGGTCCAAGTGCGCAAGCGGCGTTACCCCTTGCTCGGCGGCTCCCTCGACGTCTACGAGGCTCCGGGACTTCCCGCTATCTTCTCCGTTGAGTTTCCTAGCGAGCAGGCGGCCCACGGCTTCGTGCCGCCACTGCTAGCTGGGAAGGAAGTAGCACGGGCACCGGCCTACGCTGGGGACACCCTGGCGAGACAGGCCAACGCTGACACCCAGGGACCTGCGTAATGCGCCCGCGTCAGCCGGCGAGGCACGCTCTGGCAGGCAGCTAGCGGCCGCGCGCGTACCAGACGGAGCCGGGCGTGTCGTAGTTGAACCCTTCGCCCCAGACGGCGTGCGTCAGGCCATAGCCGTCAATCGCCAGTTCGAAGTAATCGCCAAAAGGAAAGCGGAAGCCGTCGGGGAAGATATACGGGTAGCCGTCCACGTACGTCGAGATGTCGATCTCGGCGGACCAGGAGATACCGCCGTCCGTTGAGCGCCTGTAGACCGTGTTCCAGTTGGCGCCCGCGCGCGTGTCCATCCAGGCGGCCCGCACGTCCCCGTTACCGGTCGCCGCCAGGGCCGGGAAAGTGTGCTCGGCTCCCGGCGGGGCGGTGGACAGTGGCTGCGGCGCCGACCAGGTCGCGCCCGCATCTGTGGACCGAGCGAAGTAGACGCGGGCCGGCCCGCCAGGCATATCGCTCTCGTTCCACAGGCCGTACAGGTTGCCGGCCTCGTCGCCGGCCAGGGTGAGTTGCGCCCCCAGGAACGCCCAGCCACAGAAGAAGGCCGAGCAGTCTGGCGGCGCCGCCGATGTTGCCACTGGGGCGATCTGCCAGCTCTGGCCGCCGTCGGCAGAGCGGCTGACGAAGAGGTTGACCGGACCTGTCGCCCCGCCGTTCCGCTCGTAGCCCGCCCAGGCGAAGATGACGTTCCCGGCCGGGTCGACGACCCCGCCGCCGGCCAGGGCCCAGCCGAGCCGGCCGTTGGGCCGCACGGAGACGGACGTGAACGTGGCGCCGCCGTCGTGCGAGGCGGAGACCCACGTCTTGTTCGCATGATTGTAGGCGACGTAGACGTCCTGGCCGCGCACGGCGAGGATCGGCTTGTCGGTGCCGGCATTGGTGCGGTTGGCTACGACCACCGTCCACGTCGCGCCGAAGTTGGTCGAGCGGGCCACCACCGTGTCGCTCTTGCCGT
>JBFGLK010000283.1:0-5124 GCA_041576195.1 Promineifilaceae bacterium (SeqCode) | reverse complement strand
GCGCAAACCAAAGGTGCTGTCGCCGCCCGGCCCGGCGCTCTCGACGGTGACCTCGCCCCCATGCGCCTCGGCAATCGCCTTGACGATGGCCAGGCCCAGGCCCACCCCCCGTTGGTCCCGGCTCCGCGCGCCGTCGCCGCGATAAAAGCGATCAAACACAAAGGGCAGCTGCGCGGGGGTGATGCCCGCGCCATTGTCCCGCACCTCGATCTCGTAGGCGCCGGCCCGCACCGCGGCCCGCACCCAGACCCGCCCCCCAGACGGTGTGTAGGTCAGCGCGTTGGTCAGCAGATTAGCGCAGGCCTGCCGCAGCCGCGCCGGGTCCGCCTGCAGCGAGGCCTGCGCCCCCAGCAACTCCACCCGCAGATCGATGCCCTTCTCGACGGCCTGAGCGCGAAACGACTCCGCCGTCTCCTTGACCAGGCCCGCCATGTCGACCGTCTCGATCTGCAATGGCAACTGGTGGGCCTCGGCCTGGGCCAGCTCGTGCAGGTCGTTGATCAGCGCGCTCAAATGGTGGGTCTGGTCCAGCAGGCGGGCGATCTCCTCCGGTGTGAGTGGGTAGACGCCGTCCAGAATCGCCTGCAGATTCCCCTGCAACACGTGCACCGGGTGGCGCAGCTCGTGGGCGACGTCGGCCAGTAGGTTGCGCCGCAAGGTCTCTTCCTTCTCGAGGTGCGCGGCCATGGCGTTGAAGCGGGCGGCCACGGCCTGAATCTCCGCGGTGCCTCCTACCCGCACCCGCTGGCTCAGATCCTGCGCCCCGATCGCCTGCGCCGCCTCCCCCAGCTCGTTTAGGGGCGCCGTCAGGCTACGGCTGAGCCAGGCGCCGGCGGCGATGGCGATGGAGCCCATGACGATGATCAGCGTCGTCAGCTCCACGGCCGGGCGGTCCGGACGGAGTTGCTGGAGATACTCGCGCACCTCTGCCGGCACCTCGTCCGGGTTGATGTCGCTGGCCTGCAACGCCCGGCGCGCGGCCACGCCCAGGACGAGCATGGCCACCGTCACCACCAGGGCAAATACCAGGCTGAGCCGCACCCAAAGCCGGTTCACGGCGCCCGCTCCTCCAGCCGATAGCCCACGCCATAGACGGTCTGAATGTAGGTCTCGCCGGCGGGGCCGGGCTCGATCTTGCGCCGTAAGTTGCGGATGTGGCTGTCCAGCGTGCGGTCCAGCCCTTCGTAGTCGGCGCCCAGCCCGCGGGGGATCAGCTCGCTCCGGGCGATGACGTAGCCGGCCTGCTCCATCAAGACGCGCAACAGGTTAAACTCGGTCGGCGTGAGCTCCACCTGGCGCGCGCCCACGCGCGCTTCCCGCCGCGCCAGGTCGAGACTCAGGGCGCCTACCTGCAAGGTCTGCGGCGCCTGCGGTCCCGGGCTGCGCAGCCGCGCCCGCACCCGGGCTACCACCTCGCGCGGGTTGTACGGCTTGGTCACGTAGTCGTCGGCCCCCATCTCCAACCCTACGATCTTATCGACGTCCTCGACGCGCGCGGTGAGTATGATGATTGGGATGCCCGCCAGCGTCGCGTCGGCGCGCGCCAGGCGGGTGACCTCCCAACCATCTTTGCCGGGTAACATCAGGTCCAGCAGAACCAGGTCCGGCCTGTCGCGCCGGAGCACGTGCAGGGCCGTGTCCCCGTCATGGGCCACGAGCACCTCGTAACCCGCCTGCTCCAGGTAGGCACGCATCAAGCGCACCACTTCTCGGTCGTCGTCGACTACAAGGATGCGTTGTTGGAGCATGGGTGGATGGTCGTTCGGTCGGATAGCCGCTTGGTCGAATAGTCGGGTGGTTGGGTTGCTAGTTGGTTAGTTGGCTCGTGAGCTCGTTGGCCAGGTGCCCGGTGACAAACGAACCAACCAACTAACCCTCCAGCCAACGAACCAACCACCTACTCATACCGCAACGCCTCGATCGGCCGCAGGTTGGCGGCCCGCCAGGCCGGGTAGAGGCCGAAGACGAGCCCGACCGCCGCGGCGAACGACGCCGACAGGGCCACGGTGCCGGGGTCGATGACCATCGTCAGGTCCACCAGGCGGCCCACCAGGCGGGTGACCAGCCAGCCCACGAGGATGCCCAGCAGCCCGCCCAAGAGGCTCAGGGAGATCGACTCAAGCAGGAACTGGGCCAGGATGTCCCGGCGCAGGGCGCCGATCGCCTTGCGGATGCCGATCTCCCGCGTGCGCTCGGTCACGCTTACCAGCATGATGTTCATGATACCAATTCCGCCGACAACCAGCGAGATCGCGGCGATGGCCCCCAGGAACGCCGTCAGCGAGGCCGTGATCGTGTCGGCCACCGCCAACAGGCTGGACTGGTCGAAGATGATGAAGTCGTCGTCGGCGGCGTAGGCGATGCCGTGTTGCGCCCGCAAGACGGCCGTGATCTGGGCGATGGCGGCCGACACCTGGTCCGCGCCGGCCGCCTGGGCCGTGATGGTCGTCACTGCCCGCTCGCCGGCCCGGGTGCGCTCGGCGTAGAGCCGGCTCTGGGCCGTGGTCAGGGGAATGAAGACGTGGTTGTCCGTGTTGCCGGCAAGGCCGCCGCCGGCATCGGCCAGCACGCCGACGACCTCGTAGCTCACCCCGCCGATGCGCAACGACTCGCCGATGGGGAAGCCGGCGCCAAACAGGTCCGCCGCCACCCCCGCGCCCAGGACGGCGACGCGGGCGCCAGTGTCCAGGTCCGCCTGGGTCAGCCCATCGCCCAGCTGGAAGTCGGCCAGGTTGTTGAGCGCCAGGTAGTTGGCCGTGACCCCGAGCACCGCCGTGTTGATCGACTCGCCGCCGTAGACCACAAGCTGGTTTCCCTGGACGTTGGCAGCCACGGCGCTCAGGGCCGGAGCGTTCGCCGGGTCGGCCAGGGCGGCCACGTCGCTCAGGCTCAGCGCCGGATAACCGCCGCTTTGGTCCCGGTCAGTCGAGACGGCGATCAGGTTCGTGCCGATCGAGGCGATTTGGCCGTTGATATCCGCGCTGAAGCCGTTGCCGATGGCCAGCAGGGCGATGACCGAGGCGACGCCGATGATGACGCCCAACATGGTCAGGATCGCCCGTAGCCTGTTGGCCAGGATGCTGTCAACGGCGGTCAGGAAGCTTTCACGCGGGTTCATGGGCGTTCTCCCAGGTCGGGGCGCTCAGGCGCGTCGCTCGGGCTCCCCGCGTCCTCGACGACGAGCCCGTCGCGCAGCCAGATGACGCGCCCGGCCCGCTCGGCCACCTCGGGCTCGTGGGTCACCATGATGATGGTCATGCCCTGGGCGTTCAGGGTGGCGAACAGGTCCAGGATCTCTTCGCCGGTCTGGGTGTCCAGGGCGCCGGTGGGCTCGTCGGCCAGAATGATGTCGGGCCGGGTGACCAGCGCCCGGGCGATGGCCACGCGCTGCTGCTGGCCGCCGGACAGCTCATCCGGGCGATGGTCCATCCGGTCGCCCAGACCGACGCCACGCAACGCCTCTCGGGCCCGCTCCAGCCGCTCGACGCGGCCCACGCCGGCGTACATGAGGGGGAGGGCCACCTGCTTCAGCGCCGGGGTGCGCGGCAGCAGGTTGAACTGCTGGAAGACGAAGCCGATGCGCCGGTTACGGATGCGCGAGCGTTCGTCGCTGCTCAGGGCGCTGACGTCCTCGCCGCCCAACAGGTAGACGCCGCTGTCGGGCACGTCCAGGCAGCCGATCATGTTCATGAGCGTGCTCTTGCCGGAGCCGGAAGGGCCCATGATGGCCACAAAGGCGCCGTCGTCGATGGTCACGTCCACCCCGCGCAGGGCGTGCACCACCTGCGTGCCCATCGGATAGGAGCGGGTGATATTGGTCATGACAATGGCCGGGGCATGGTCGGCTGGTTGGCTGGTTGGCTGGCTGGCTGGTTGGGTGGTTGGTTGGTCGGCAGGGGCGACCGGCGGGCGGCCCGGCGGTCGTAGGGGCGCAGCCTGCTGCGCCCGTCCTGGGGTCGAATGGTCCGTTGGTCGCGCGGTCGAATGGTCGGGTGGATGGATGGTCATTATGAACGTTCCTGCCATTAGTTCCGGCCGAAGTCGAAGGTGCGGGTGGGGGCACTGAGCTGGCCCAGCACCACCGCGTCCCCTGCATTCAGGCCGCTCGTGATCTCCGTGTGGTCGCCGTCCCGGAGCCCGATGGTGACCGCCACGGTCTCCACCGCCGGCTGACCGGTGGCGTCCGTGACGAGCCGGTTGACCGTGTAGGTGCCGGCAGCCCGGTCGGCCGTGATGGCGGCGTTGGGGACCAACAGCACGCCCTCCCGCTGCACGAGCAAAAGATCGGCGTTGGCCGTCATCCCCACCAGGACGGGCAGGTCGGTCTCGCCCAGGCTCAGGTGCACGGCGTAGGTGACGATGCCGCTGGCCGAGCGGGTCGCGTCCGGGGCGATGGTCGTGATCTCGGCCGGGATGGCCGTGTCCGGCCACGCCTCCAGCGTGACCGTCGCCGCCTGGCCCGGAGCCAGGGCGCCGACGTCGATCTCGTCCACGTTCAGGACGACTTCGAGGCTGCTCGTGTCCACCAGGATGACGACCGGGCCGGAGGCGCGCTCGCCGACGACGGCGTTCGCGGCGATGACCAGGCCGTCGAACGGGGCGACGAGCGAAGCGTCCGCCAGGGCGTTCTCGGCCTGGCGCAGGCTGGTCTCGGCCTGGGCCACCTGGATCTCGGCGCGCGTCTGCTCCGCCGCCGTCGGGCCGGCCTGGAGCCGGGCCAGGTTGGCCCCCGCGCGCGCCAGATCTGCGGCGGCGGCGGCAAGCTCGGCCTCCGTGGCGCCAGCCAGCAGGTCCTCGTGGCGGGCCTCGGCGGCGTCGAGTTGCGCCGAAGCGGAGGCGAGCGCGGCCTGGGCCGAGGCGACGTCGTCCGTGCCAGGCGCCTGCAACTCCTCCAGCCGGGCGCGGGCGACGGCCACCTGGGCATTGGCCAGCGCGACCTGCTGGGTGGCCGCGTCCATGCCGGGAAGGCCCGAGGGAACGCAGCTCACGGCGCCGGCCGCGTCGGTCGTGCAGTCGGCCAGGCGCACCCAGAGATCGTGGGCCGTCGTCTGTCGCTCCAGCGCCGCATCCAGGTCCGCCTGAGCGGCCAGGATGTCCGCCTGGCTGACCGCGTCGGTCGCGGCG
>JBFGLK010000282.1:0-5129 GCA_041576195.1 Promineifilaceae bacterium (SeqCode) | reverse complement strand
GGAAGCAACTGCCCCCTCTTTACGCCGCCAGCGCAGCTATGTTACTCTTAAGGGCGTGGCTTCACTGCGGATCCAGCTGTTTCAATCCCTGGCGCTGCACGCCGGCGACGAGCCGCCGCTCGATCTCGGCTCGCCCACCGCGCGCTCCCTGCTCGCCTACCTGATCCTCAACCGCAACACGGTCGTCGACCGGCGCCGCCTGGCCTACATCTTCTGGGACCGCGAGAGCGAGCAGGCCGCCCGCCGCAACCTGCGCCAATACCTCCATCGCCTCCGTCGCCACCTGGAGCCACTCGACCCCGACGGCCGCCTCCTGCTCAGCGAGGGCAACTGGCTCCGTTTCGCCTTGCCGGCAGACGCCAGCCTGGACGTCGCCGCGTTCGAGGCGGCGGCCACGCCCCCCCACGAAGACCTGCGCCTGGCGATCAGCCTTTACGCCGGCGACCTGCTCGAAGATGTCTATGACGACTGGGTGCTGCCGGAGCGCGAGCGCCTGGCCCGCCTCTTCCGCGACTGCCTGCTCCAGCTCGTCGAACAGGCCGAGGCCGCCGGCCAGTTCGATGCGGCCATCAGCTACGCAGAGCGGTATGTGGCGGCCGAGCCCCTGGTCGAAGGCGCCCACGTGCGCCTGATGCACCTCTACTACGCCCTGGGGGATCGCGCCCGGGTGCAGCAGGCCTACCAGCGCCTGGCCACGCGTCTCCATGAGGACCTGAACGCGCGCCCGCTGCCGGAGACGACAACCCTGCTCGAAAAGATGCTGGCTGGCGAATATGGGCCGCCGGCGCTCCCACGAGCGCCCTCGCCCGATACGGACGGCCACCGATACCCCGTCAAGCCGCCGGTACGCCCGGACGTGGGCAAGAGACCCGGGCGCGCGCCCGGCCCGTTCGTCGGTCGCTCGGCAGAGCTCGACTGGCTGGACCGCGCCTGGCAGGAAGCGATAGGAGGTCGTGGCCGCCTATGCTACGTCCATGGCGAGCTGGGCGTTGGCAAGACGCGACTCGCCGATGAGTTCCTGGCTCGCCTGGGATCGGCCGCCCTCGTCTTCTATGGCCGCGGCCACGAATTCGAGTCCATGATCCCCTACGGCCCGCTGGTCAACGCCTTCGGCGAGGCGGGCGGCACCCGCATTCCCTGGGAACGCCTGCAGCCGCCGCCCCGCTGGCTGCCGGCATTGCTCCCCCTGCTGCCCGACCTGCCCGCCCGCTACCCCGACCTCGCCCTGGACGACCTGGTGCCCGCCACCCGCTACCACGTCGTCGAAGCGCTCGGCCACCTGCTGCTGACGCTGGCTCGCCAGCGACCCGTGGTCCTGGTCCTGGACAACCTCCACTGGGCGGACCTGCCCACCTGGCGCTTTCTCGGCTACATGGCCCAGCGCGTCGGCGCCAGCCGGCTCCTGCTCATCGGTGTGGCCCGGGGTGAAGACATGCCTCCGGAGCGCGCCCGCCTGGTTCGGCGCCTGGAACGGCAGCACCTCATGGCCGCCCGGCGCCTCGAACGCCTCTCGCAGGAAGAAACCTTCGCCCTCGTGCGTGAGCTCATGAGCGACCGGCTGCTTGATCCCCGCTTCGCCCGCCGCATCTACGAAGAAACCGAAGGCAACCCGTTCTTCATCGTCGAGACGACACGGGCCGTACGCGAGGCCGGCGGCGACTGGACTCGCAGCGTGCCCACCGACGAGCAAGGCCACCGGCCCTTCTTCGCCATCCCCCTCCAGGTGCAGGCGGTCATCGAGTCGCGCCTGGACAAGCTCTCCGAAGACAGCCGCGCCGCCCTGGGCGTCGCCGCCACGATCGGCCGCGAGTTCACCTTCGCCCTGCTGAGCGAGGTCAGCCAGCTTCCGACCGAGACGCTGCTCAACGCCCTCGACGAGTGGCTGGCACGCGGCCTCGTGCGCGAGACGGGCCGCGGCTACGACTTCACCCATGAGAAGCTCAGCCAGGTGGCCTATCAACAGCTCAGCCGCGCCCGACGGCAGTGGATCCACTTCCAGGTGGCCGAGTTCCTGGCGGCGAACCGGGCCGACGCCGATCCGGCGCAGCTGGCCCACCATTTCTACCGCAGCACCGCGCCCGACCGCGCCCTCCCCTACCTGGCCCTGGCGGGCCAGCGTGCCCTCAGCGTGCGCTCCTACGCCGAGGCGCGCGAGTTCGGTCTGCAGGCGATCGGCCTGCTCGGTCGCTTCGGCAACCTGACGCGGATGGCTTCCTCTGAGCGCATCGACCTCAACTTGCAGCTGGCCCAGGCATATGGCTACACGGGCGCGCTGCCGCGAGCGCTGGAATTGCTGCAGGAAACCGAGCGGTTGGCCGAGGCCGCCGGCGACCTGGAACGCCTGGGCTGGATCTTCCACCGGTCGGCCCAGATCTTCTGGCTCCGAGGCCAGCCGGGCACAGCGGACGACTACGCCCGCCGCACCATGCGCCAGGCGGAGGAGCTGGACCACGCCCCGCTGCGCTTCGCCGCCCTGCGCATGCTCGGACGTGCCGGCATCGCCCTCAGCCGCTACGACGACGCCATCGCCTACCTGCTGCGCTACATCGACCTGGCGACGGGCCCACCCGGGACGGTCGACCTGCCCGCCGTCTACGGCTACCTCGGTGTCGCCTACGCCCGCGTCGGCTCCTGGCAGCGGGCCATCGACGCCGCTCAGCAGGGGCTCGAACTGGCCGACGCCGAGCTCGCCGGCGCTATCCACGTCGTCGCCCGGATGCAGCTGGCCTTCGTCTACGCCGAGCTCCAGGAGTGGGAGCAGGCGCTGGCCGTGGCCGCGCCGGCGCGCGATCTGTGGCGCGAAGAAGGGATGACGCCCCACGCCTTCATGCTTCGCTCAGTGATCGCCCGCTGCCTGGCGCACACCGGCCTGCCCGCCGACAGCGTGGCCGAGCTCCAGGCGGCGCTCCGCTGGGCCGAAGAGGTCGACTACCGGGTGCTCGTGCACGTCGTCACGCTCTATCTGGCCCAGGCTCAATACCAGTCGGATCAGCTCGACGCCTGCATCGGCACCGCCGGTCAGGCCGCCGAACTGGCCGCCCGCGCCGGCAACCGCTGGGCCGAGGCGGTCGCCCGCCGGGTGGGGGCGGAAGCGGCCATGCGCCTGCCGCGACCCGACTGGCCGACCATCGAAGCCGGGCTGCTCCAATCCCTCAGCCTCCTCCGTCAGGTGCGCGCGCGGCCGGACCTGGCCCGCACCTACCTGGCGCTCCGCCGGCTCTACGACCGCGCCGGCCTATCTCCCTGGGCGGTCGACTGCCATTTCCGGGCCACGACCATCTTCGCCGAGCTGGGCATGGGCGACGAGCTGCGCGACGCCCAGGGCACCGCCGCCGGCGAGCGCACCGGCGCGGTCGTCCTCCCCGGCCTCACCCTGCGCGGCCCACACGCCGCCGAGCCCTGATCCCCGCGTTAACGCCCCCGTTGACAGTCCATTAACGCGCCCTGGCTACGCTATGACCATCGGTCAGGCGCAGCGAGGGCCGAAAACGGCCGGCACCGAGGACAACCGACGACAACGGACGGCAACGGTGGAGCGCGGATTCTCCCACGTACTCAACGGCAGCCCCCTCCAGCCCGGTGAACTCCAGCTGGAGATCGAGGACGTCTCGCTCAGCTTCGGCGGCGTGCGGGCGCTCAACCTGGTCGGCCTGCAGGTGCGCCAGAGCGAGATCGCGGCCATCATCGGCCCGAACGGTGCCGGCAAGACCAGCCTCCTCAATTGCATCAGCGGGCTCTACCGACCCCAGCAGGGGCGCATCCGCTTCCACAACGGCGGCGTGCACGAGCTCACCCGCCTCAAACCCCACCAGATCGCCCGCCTGGGCATCGCTCGCTCCTTCCAAAACATCGAGCTGTTCAAGCACATGAGCGTGCTCGACAACCTCATGCTCGGCCGGCACGTCCACCTGAAGTCCAACGTGGTCACCGGCGGCCTCTACTGGGGCCCGGCGCAGCGGGAGGAGATCCGCAGCCGCCGCTTCGTCGAGGACGTGATCGACCTGCTGGAGATCGAGGCCATCCGGAAGCAGACGGTGGGCACGCTCTCCTACGGGCTGCAAAAACGGGTCGAGCTCGGCCGGGCCCTGGCCCTTCAGCCCAGCCTCCTGATCCTCGACGAGCCCATGGCCGGCATGAACACGGAAGAAAAGGAGGATATGGCCCGCTTCGTCCTCGACGTCAGCGAGGAACACGGCGTCACCATCATCATCATCGAGCACGATATGGGCGTCATCATGGACATCTCGGATCACGTCGTCGTGCTTAATTTCGGGGCCAAGATCGGGGACGGAACGCCCGGTGAGGTTCAGCGGAACCCGAACGTCATCGCCGCCTACCTGGGCGAAGAGCAGGAGGAATAGCCGGCGCCAACCGGGGCGCCCCACCGACCACCCATGGGCAAAACGTTCCCCCAACTCCTCGTCGAGCGGGCCGCCGAGTTCGGCGACCGCCCCGCCCTGCGCGAAAAAGACCATGGCATCTGGAAGACCATCACCTGGGCCGACTATCTGACTCACGTCCGCCACACCTGCCTCGGGCTGGTCAGCATGAACCTGACCCCGGACGACACGGTGGCCATCATCGGCGACAACCGCCCGGAGTGGATCTACGCCGAGCTGGGCGCCCAGGCCGCCGGCGCCAAGAGCATCGGCATCTACCAGGACGCCGTCGTCCAGGAGATGGTCTACATCATCACCCACGCGCGGGTGAAGTTCATCGTCGTGGAAGACCAGGAGCAGGTCGACAAGATCCTGGAGATGTGGGAGCAGCTCAGCGGCGTGGAAAAGGTCATCTACTACGATCCAAAAGGGCTCCGGCACTACACCGAGCCCTTTCTCATCTACCAGGCCGACGTCGAGGCGCTGGGCCGCGCGTACGAGGCAGCTCACCCCGGCTGGTTCGAGGAGTCCGTCGCCCGCGGCCGTGGCGAGGACATCGCCATCCTCTCCACCACGTCCGGCACAACCGGGAACCCGAAGCTGGCCATGATCACGCACAAGAACCTGATCACCATGGGTCGCAACTTGATGGAGCTCGACCCCCTGGACCCGGATGATCGGTTCGTCAGCTTTCTGCCCATGGCCTGGATCGGCGAGCAGATGATGTCGTTCGCCTGCAGCCTGCAGCGC
>JBFGLK010000281.1:0-5137 GCA_041576195.1 Promineifilaceae bacterium (SeqCode) | reverse complement strand
GACTGTGGGTTGATGTTGATTGAACCTGTTCCAATCGCCTCGACCGCGGCGCCGTTCTGCAAATTGGCGACGGATTCCTGCGACAGCAAACGCGCCAGCTCGCGTTGGACGGCGCGCAGCGTGCCCACCTCGTGGCTCAGGGCTAATACCTCCTCCTGCAGGCCGGCAAAGGCGTCCAACAGGGGCCGGTGTGCCCGCGGCCGCAATAGCGATAGATGCTCGCCCTGCCCGTGGATGTCCACCAGGTGATCACCGACCTCGCGCATGATGCCGAGGGTGATGGTCGCCCCGTTGAGACGGCAAAGGCTGCGGCCGTTGCTCCGGATCTCCCGGGCGAGTAGCAGCACGTCTTCCGCGCCTTCCTCCGGTTCCAGGCCCTGCTCGGCGAGCAGCGGTGACAGGAGCTGTTGGAGGGCCGGCGTCAGCTCGAACGTCGCTTCGACCAGGGCGCGATCGCAGCCGGCGCGCACCATCGACGTGTCCGCCCGCTCCCCGAGGATCAGGCCCAGGCTGTCCAGGATGATCGACTTGCCGGCACCCGTCTCGCCTGTCAGCACGTTGAAGCCAAAGGAAAACTGGAGGCGAAGCTCGTCGATGATGGCGAAGTCGCGGATGTAGAGCTCGGACAGCATGGCGGGTCGCTAGCGCAGCTGGTAGAAGGCGGAACTGGTCGCCAGAAACGCGTAGATGCCAATAGTGAGCAAATTGCCGGTCAGTAGTAGCACCAGCACCGCGCCCAGGATCATCAGGACTGCCACCAGGTAGGGGATGTAGCGACCGCGACGCCGGCCGATGGCGTAGAAGACGGCGCGGCCAACGAGCGTGCCGGCAACCGGGGCGATAAAGATGGCCAGAAACCAGAAGCCGATCAACGACAATAAGAAAGGCGCCAGCACAGCCAGCGGCGCGGCGACGGCCATGGCGATGAGATAGTGCAAGGGCTCGGCGCTGAAGAAGACATCCTCCTGCTCGCGGACGCACTCCTTGCAGCGATAGCCGACCGGGGTGCGCCGGATGCACTGGGTGCAGACGGGCTTGCCGCAGCGGTTGCAGCGCAGAGTCGTCTCGCGTTGCGGGTGATTGGCGCAGAAAAGGACCTCCGTCTCGGCCTCGAGGTCGTGGACGTGTTCCGCCGGCGTCTCCGGATCGGACCCTTCCTTCTCATCGGCACCGACCACGACCCCATCCCCACCGCCGCCCGGGTCTTCCCGGCGCGTCGCTTCTTCCAGGTAGCGGCGGGCATCGGCAAACGGGTCGTCTGGCGTCTCGTCCAGGGGCTCGGCGTCCGCCCTAGCACGCCCATCGATCGCCGTCAGCAGCGCCTGGGCCCGGTCGTTGCCCGGATCCAGCGCCAGCGCCCGCTCCACTGCCTCGCGTTGCTCGGCTTCGGTGTCGAGCAACGTTGCCAGGCCGAGCCAGGCCTGCGGTGCTTCTGGGAACTCGTCCAGTATCTCCCGATAGAGCTGCTGGGCGGCCGCCCGCTTGTTTGCGTCGGCGACCGCGCGCGCCTGGCGCAAGAGCGAGCGCAGCCGGGGGTCGGTCATAGTCATAAGCGATTTCAGTCCTTGTTGCCGTGCGGAAGGCGGTGGACGCCGAGGCGCCGCATAAGCCGGCGATAGAAGTAGCCCGAATTGCCAACGCGGGCGAAGTGCGCCTCTTGATCGTGCTTTTGCACGACGACCCGGTCGCCGCTCCTCATCCTGCGGGCTGCCTGCCCGTCGGCGGTGACGGTCGCGTCGTGGTCCATCTCCACCTGGATGCAGATCACGGCCTGGCGGTGGAGCACGATGGCCCGGCCAAGGCTCAGATGGGGGGCCACCGGCACAACCAGGAAGTTCTGCAGCTCGGGCGGCAGCAGCGGCCCTCCCGCAGCCATTGAATAGGCGGTCGAGCCCGTCGGCGTGGCCACGATCAGGCCGTCGGCGGTGTAGGTGGTCACATGGTCACCGTCGACGCTCAGGCTGAGCCGCACGATCCGCGCGTGCGTGCCCCGGCCAATCACCACCTCATTCAGGGCAATCATGCGCTGCAGCAGGCGGCTGTCGCGTTGCAGCTCGGCCCGCAGCAGCAGGCGGCGCTCAACCCAGTGGTGTCCGGCCAGTACGTCGCCCAGTCGCTGTTGCCAGTCGTCGGGCTCCGCCTCACTGAGAAAGCCAATCCGCCCCATATTGATGCCGAAGAGCGGGACCGCGTGGGGCGCCGCCAGGCGCGCGGCGCGTAGCGTCGACCCGTCGCCGCCGAGCACGACGAGCAGTTTGGTTCGGGCCAGCGTCTGGCGAGCCGTGGCATGATTGTCATTCGGCGCCGCCCACGAGTCGACGCCCTTCGCCGTGAGCCAGGCCTGCACGCGATCGGCCATGGCCGCCGTCTCCGGCTTGTCAGGATGAAAGACGATGCCCACGAGGTCCATGCCGAGGGACTCCAGACCGGTGCTAGGCCAGATGGGCGCGCAGCCAGCGCTCCACGGCGTCGCCCGCAAGAGGGACAGTCGTCTGCTCGCCGCCGGCCAGGGGGCGCATCGCCACCTCGCCGGCCGCAAGTTCGGCGTCGCCCAGGATGACGACCACGCTGGCCGCGACTTTGTTGGCCTCGCGCATCTGGCTCTTCAGGCTGCGTCGCCCCCGGCTGAAGGCCAGTCGGGCGGGAATGCCTGCCTCGCGCAGGCGGAAGGCCAGCGCGGCAGCCGCCGACTTGGTTTCCCCACCGAAGTGGGCCAGCAGCACCGGCACGGGCGGCGCCTCTGGCGGCGGGACGCCGCGGGCGGCCAGGGCGAGGACGATGCGCTCGATGCCGGCACCAAAGCCGATGCCGGGCGTCCGCGGGCCGCCAATCGCCTCGGCCAGGCCATCATAGCGCCCGCCACCGGTCAGGGCCGCCTGGGCACCAATGCCCTCGCCCCACACCTCGAAGACCGTCTTCACGTAGTAGTCGATACCCCGCACGAGGCGATAGTTCACTCGATATGCCTGTCCCACGTTGTCCAGCAATCCGCGCAATTCGGCGAAGTGGTCGGCGCAGTCCGGGCAGAGATGATCGCCGATGTGCGGCGCCTGTGCCAGGATGGCCTCCATGCCCGGCTCCTTGCTGTCCATGATGCGCAGCGGATTGCGCCGGAGGCGCTCCTGATCGACCGGAGCCAACCGGTCTTCGTAAGCAGCAAGGTAGGCGCGCAGCTTCTCGACGTAGGCCGGCTTGCAAGCAGGACAACCGGTGGAGTTGAGCTGAAACATGACCTGGCCGTAGCCCAGTCTTCGATAGAGCGTGGCCGCCAGCAGCATGACCTCAAGGTCCGTGGCCGGATCGTCCTCGCCCAGGATCTCCACGTTGAACTGGCTGTGCTGACGAAAGCGACCGGCCTGCGGTCGCTCACGCCGAAAGATCGGTCCCACGGCATACAACTTGACCGGCTGCACCCAGTTGTGCAGGCCGTTCTCCAGATAGGCCCGCACGATGCCCGCGGTAAACTCCGGCCGCAGGGTGAGGCTGTCGCCCTCGTCTTCCACGACAGTGTACATCTCTTTGTTGACGAAGAAGTCGGAGGCCTCGCCGACACCGCGCACGAAGAGCGATGTGTATTCGAGCACCGGCACGTCGATCCGTTGAAAGCCGTATTCCGCCGCCAGTTGCCCTGCCGTGGCCAGGATAAGGTCCCAATAGCGGCGATCCTCGGGCAGCACGTCCTGCATGCCGGTTACCCGCTGTATGCCAGTCAAGCGCACCTCCGCAACGTGGTCAGAGTGTGCGTATTATAGCGGACGAGAGGAAAAATGGCCGAGGGGGGGCGGTGGGATGCCGGGCGACGCTCGGGAAGGCGTGGCGCGGTTAGAGGGCTTGCTCGCAGACCCCGTGAAAGCCGCACTGCCGGCAGCGCCCCACGCTGTCGTGATCGCGGGAGAGCGCCGGCTCGTAGCGCGCCGCGCGCATCTCGGCAAGCAGGTGAAGCAAATCGTCCTCAAGCTGTGGGCTGAACTCGACGGAGAAGGCGCGATCCTCATACTGCAGAATGCCATGAGACGGGCGCGTCCCATAGTGACGGTCTACGAGCAAGCAGTAAGCGGCCAGCTGCAAGACGTGGCTCTCATATGGCCGCTGGGGAGCGCGGCCCGATTTCAGCTCGACGGGGACGATCTGGCCGTCATCCTGGGCGACGAGGTAATCGGGGCGCCCGGCCAGCTTGAGATCTGGCGCGACGAGCGTCTCCCCCGCCGGGAACCAGGCGCCGGCGTCGCTGTATAGCACGTCGCCGGCCGGCAGTCCACTGGCCTGGTGCAGCAGCCGCCCGCGCCACATGAGCCACAAGGCCAGCGCCACCAGGAGAAGACCGACGCCCAGGAGCATTACGTTTGGTTCGCGCATGGCAGCCCCCTAGCCTACTAGCGCCGCCAGGACCACGGCGGCGGCGACGAGCAGGAGCGCAGCGGCCAGCCGGCGCAGAAAGATCGAGCGCCCAACCCCACGCCCGTGCGCCGCGTGCGCCGCGCTGCCCTGGGCCAGCAGCACCGTGTTTTGACTGTTTTCCCCGGCCACACGCCGGAGCCACCAGGCGCGCCGGCAGTAGACGTAGTCGCCGATTTCACTGGCCCGGATCCATGAGTCGCTCATATGTTCTAATTCTGACGCAGGGACGCCCATTTGTCAAGCGCCAGTCGGGCGCAGTCGGAGGGAGACCGGCCTGGACCGGTCCCAGACATTTGTCGCGATTTCTTGCGTTGGCTATGTCTATTGATTGATCGCCAGATCAGAGGAGAGAGGAGCCGCCCGGGGAGGTTCCCGGCGGTGTCGCCTAGCCGGGAAACAGAAGGACCTTCCGCACGCCCGGCTCGTCGGCCCGGGCAAAGGCCGCCAACCCGTCACGGAGCGCGAACCGGCCGTCAATCAACGGCTGAACGACCACCTCGCCCAAGGAGAGAGCCGCCAGCGCCGGGGCGAACGGTCCGCAGCGGGAGCCGACCACACGCAGCTCGTTGACGACGACGGGCGACAGGTCAACCGTCGCGTTGCCGGCATACGTGCTCTTCAAGACCAGCGTACCTTCGGGGCGCAGCAAGCGGATCGCGGCGGCCAGGCCCTGGTCGTTGCCGGTTGCCTCCACCACGAGATCGAAGCGGCCATCCGGCGCGTCGTTGACCAGGCCGGT
>JBFGLK010000280.1:0-5140 GCA_041576195.1 Promineifilaceae bacterium (SeqCode) | reverse complement strand
CGCTCGACGGCATCCATGTGGCGGGCGAAGTCCAGATATTCAAGCTCATTGCGGAACTTATCCACGATCTCCACGCCGCGGATAACCCAGTGCGTATCCAGATCGGGTAGCTCCAGATTGAAGTTCGTCTTGCCGCCCAGGTCTTTGGAGACGAGCAACACCTTGAGTCGTTTGCGAATGGCGTAGATGGTGGCCGTCAGCCCGGCCGGCCCACCTCCGATTACAATCAAGTCATACATGGTTCACCCCATTTCGTGTGTGGGCAAGTTGCCCGCTTGCCCGGCATGGCGGAAGTCGACAGCGTGTGAGCGATCGACCCCACTCATAGATCGTCCGGCACCGCAGCGATGAACGCCTCTTCCATCATGCGCCGGGTCAGGTTACGCGAGCGGCTGATGATGTAGGTGGCGTGCTCGAAGAGCTCGTCGTAGCTCTTCTGCAGCCGGGCCACGCCCTGTTCCTGGGCCATCATGCCGACGGCGGCCGCTTCGCGGGGGAAGACCTCCCAGTCTTCCATCGTCGGCAGGATGTGCTCCTCGTCCAGCCGGTCCCCGATCTGGTCGGCCAGGGCCTGGGCGGCGGCGTAGCACATCTCGTCAGTGATGGTGTGGGCGCGGACGTCCAGGGCCCCGCGGAAGATACCGGGGAAGCCGAGGGAGTTGTTTACCTGGTTCGGGAAGTCAGAGCGACCGGTGGCCACGATGCGGGCGCCCGCCTCGTGCGCCTCCCAGGGCCAGATCTCGGGCACCGGGTTGGCGCAGGCGAAGACGATGGCGTCGTGGTTCATGCGCGCCACCCACTCTGGCAGGATGACGCCGGGGCCGGGTTGGGAGAGGGCGACGACCACATCGGCGCCCTCCATCGCCTCGGGGATGCCACCCTGGCGCAGGTCGCCGTTCGTCGTCTGGCAGAGGCGCCACTTGTCGACGTATTCGGCGCGGCGCAGCTCCAGGTCTTTGCGGAACGGCCCGAGGATGCCTTTGCTGTCGACCATCATGCAGTTGGCGGGGTTGACGCCCCAGCCGAAGATGAGGCGGGAGCAGGCCACGTTGGAGGCGCCGCTGCCGACGAAGACGACGCGCACGTCTTCCTTCTTCTTGCCCACGAGCTTGAGCGCGTTCATGAAGGCGGCCAGGGTGACCGTGGCTGTGCCTTGCTGGTCGTCGTGCCAGACGGGTATCTCGGCCTTCTCGCGCAGAGTGTCCAGGATGCGGAAGCACTTGGGCTGGGCGATGTCCTCCAGGTTGATGCCGCCGAAGGCCGGCTGCAGCATGAGGACGGCCTCGATGATCTTGCCCGGGTCCTTGGTGTCCAGGGTGATGGCGACCGCGTCGACGCCGCCCAGGTATTTGTAGAGCAGGGCCTTGCCCTCCATGACGGGCAGGCCGGCCTTGGGGCCGATGTCGCCCAGCCCGAGCACCCGGGTGCCGTCGCTGATGACCGCGACCGTGTTCCATTTATTTGTGTGGTCGTAGACGGTCTCCGGGTCTTTGGCGATGGCCCGGCAGGGGGCGGCGACGCCCGGGGTATACCAGATGGCGAAGTCGTTGAGATCGCGCACGGCGCACTTGAGCACGGTTTCCACCTTGCCGCGATAGAAGGGGTGAAGCTTCATCGCGTCGGCGGCCGGCTTCGTGGCTTTGGCCAGGAGCTCCTCGACGCTCTCGGCCTTCTTATCTACGAGCATGGTTGTTCCCCCGTTGGGGTTGCCAGGTGTGGGCGAGGGCCCGATCAGAAGGCAACCGCCTCTTGTTGCAGATAGGAATCCGCATAGATCACTTTGTTCAACAGGATCTGGACGGTCTTCCAGATGGCCGCCTGTTCTGGATCATCCAGGTCGGCGTCCTCGGCGGCGGGCTCTTCCATGCCGGCAATCCGGTCGTGGAGGCGCAGGACCAGGCGCCCGACGGGCGTGCTCTCGTCGCGGGCCTCGATGATGCGCACCGTCTCTTTGAGCTCGGCGTCGAAGGGGTCGGCGATCATCATCTGCAGGCCGGCGCCCATGAGCAGGGCGCAGTAGACGCGGTTGATCAGGGGCCGGTTCTCGCGCGGCACCGAGTTGGAGACGTTGGACAGGCCGACGGACACCGGCGGCGGCGGGTCCCAGGCGTATTGCAGCGTGCGCACCGCCTCGATCAGCTCCGGGCAATACTCCTGGCAGCCGGAGACGGTCAGCGCCAACGGGTCCATGATCAGGTCGGCGATCGGGAAGTCGATCTCCAGGGCCCGCGGGATCAGCGTCTCCAGGGCGATGTTGACGCGCGCGTCCGCCGCCACCGGGATGCCGCTGGAGCCCATCGTCAGGGCCACCAGGCGGGCGTTGTATTGCTTCGCCAGCAGCGGCACCTTCTCCAGGCGCTCCGGCTCGGCCGAGGTCGAGTTGATGATTGGCTGCGTCTTGGTGACGCGCTTCAGGCCGGCCTCGATGCCCAACAGGTTCGTGCTGTCGAAGCAGAGAGGGACGTCCACGACGGCCTCGACGGTCTCCGTGATCCAGGGGAAGACCTCTTCCCAATCTTTCTTGCGCGGCCCGAGGTTCAGGTCCAGGGCCTGGGCCCCGGCTTCCACCTGCCGCACGGCCAGATCCTGGAAGAAGCCGGCGTCCTTGTTACGCAGGGCTTCTTTCACCCGGTCGGAAATGATGTGAATGTTTTCTCCGATTACGTACATGAGCACCTCCCTGAGTGCGCTCGAACTGGAGGCCTCGTTCGTCCCGGGGACGAATCATGGCTCCCCATACATGGGATCTGGCGCCAGAAGGGCCGAAAATCGCGGCCGCAGCGCCAATCGGGTCTCGAAGCAAAGATGGCAGGCATCGACGTAGCCCGGCTCGTGCGCCAGGCCGTCCGTTTCGACCAGCCGCGCCGGTCCGCCTGCCAGCAGGGGGCCGACGACGGGGTGGGATTCCGGGTCATAGTCGGCCACGATGTCGACCAGCCGGCGGGCGAACAGGTTCCCCATGACCAGGCCCTGGCAAAGGTGGAGGAAGCCCGCCGGGTCCAGGTGGACGCGGCCGGGGTGCACCAGGTCCTCGTAGGGGCAGGTGTCGAACGTGCGCCAGGGCTGCCGGGGCAGGTCGCGGGTGAGCACGGCGGCGGCGCGCCCACGGAACATGACGTCGCCGCCGGTGATGGGTTGGCCGCGCGTCGCCTCGTCCGGCTGGCGGTAGCCGGTCGGCGGGGTGACGGCGATCTGGCCGCTTCGCAGGCCCAGCTCGTCGGCCGCGGCCTGGCCCACGTGCGCGGCGCCGGCCTGGGCCTCGTTGCCGTGAAAGAGATCGCAGGAGATGTCCAGGCGATCGAGCCCGGCCTCGGCCAGCGGCCGCAGCCAGGCGCGGGCATCGTCGAGGTCCGTGGCCCAGTAGCCGTTGGTGACGATGCCGGTGGCGAAGCCGAGCTCGTGGGCGCGGCGCACGGCGGCGAGCAGGACGGGATAGTAAAGGAAGGGCTCGCCGCCTTCGAAATAGAACTCGCGAATGGTGCCCAGCTCCAGGGACTGGCGGTAGACGTTTTCGAGTTGCGCCAGGGTGAAGACCCCGGTTTGCCATGGGCTGCCCCAGACGAAGCAGTGGTCGCAGGCGTAGTTGCACTGGTAGGTCAGCAGAACGTGTAGACTGTTGAGGGTCATCCGTCTGCTCCTTTCAGACCGCGCCCTCCACCGGCGTCGCGGCGACGCGCACAGAAGGGAAGCGGCTGAGGTCGGTGTGCGGCAAGAAGAGGGCCGAGGTGAAGGCGTCGTAGAAGCTGTTGTCGGCCGAGAGCTCGATGTAGGTCATGCGCCCGGCGATGTCCGCGATGCGTTGCCGGGCGCTCCGGTCGAGCAAGGCCAGGTAGGCGCCGCGCACGGCCGTGTTGCCCAGGAAGTGAAAGCGCTCCCAGGGCATGTCCGGGAGCAGGCCGATCTCGACGGCCTTCTCCACGTTGATGTACTTGCCGAAGGCGCCGCCGATGAGTACCCGCTCGACGGTCTCCAGGGGCACGCCCACGCCGTCGGCCAGCACGACGAAGCCGGCGTAGATGGCGGCCTTGGCCCGGAGCAGATTGTCGATGTCCACGCGGGTGATGACGATGTCGGCGCCGGTCTGCGTGGCGTCGGCCCAGGCGACGACGTACTCGGGGCCGTGGTCGCCGGCGCGCACCCGGGGGGTGGGCAGCGTCAGGTTGATGTTGCCCCCTTTGTCGATCACGCCGGTGATGAAGAGCTCGGCCAGGAGAGAGATGAGGCCGCTGCCGCAGAGGCCGCGGGCCGGGCCGCCGCCGATGACGCGGCAGGTGGGCTCGAAGGTGTGGCCGTCGATCCAGACCTCCTCGATGGCCCCGCGGGTGGCCCGCATACCGTGGAGCACGCCGGCGCCCTCGAAGGCGGGGCCGGCGGAGCAGGCGCAGGTGGCCAGCCACTCCTGGGAGCCGAGGACAGTCTCGCCGTTGGTGCCGATGTCCAGGAAGAGGCTGATCATGGGACTGTCGTCCACGCCGGCGGCCAGGACGCCGGCGCTGATGTCGGCGCCCACGTAGCTGGCGACGCCGGGCAGGCAGTCGACGGTCGCCTCGGGGTGGATGGGCAGGCCGACGTCGCGGGCGGTGAAGGAGGGCACGTGGTTGACGCCGGTGACGAAGGGCATGAGGCGGATGCTGGTTGCCGGCAGGCCCAGGAAGAGGTGCATCATCGTGCGGTTGCCGGCCACGGTGGCCTTGACGACGGTGTCTGGCGTCGTCCCGGCGCGGCGCGCCGCTCGCTCGAGCAGCTTCGTAATGGTGCCCAGCACCAGATCGCGCAGCTCGGCGCCCCCCTCGCCGTTCTTGCCGGCATAGATGATGCGGGAGATGACGTCTTCGCCGCGGGCGATCTGGCCGTTGTACTCGGCGGCCTGGGCGGCGACGCGCCCGGTCGTCAGGTCGACGAGCCAGACGGTCACCGTGGTCGTGCCAATGTCGACGGCGGCGCCCCATACCGGGGCATCGGCCGGGGTGTGGCCGGGCTGCAGGTCGATGAGCCGGGGCGCGCCGGCGGCCGCCGTGTCCACCAGGACGGTCACCCGCCAGTGGCCCTGGCGCAGGACCGTCCCCAGGCGGGCCAGGAGCGGCAGGCTGACGGCCACGTTTTCCAGGCCGGCGTGGCCGCGCAGGGCGGTTTGCAGGCG
>JBFGLK010000279.1:0-5149 GCA_041576195.1 Promineifilaceae bacterium (SeqCode) | reverse complement strand
CTGGCCGACCTGGAAGGCTGAGGCGGCGCTCAGGGAGTGGCGGCCGGGGGGGCGTCGCCGGCGCGGCGCGCGGCCAGCGCCGCCAGAATGCGCCCGTGGCGCTCCCGGCTGATCGGGTAGCGTCGAACCGCCAGAATGCCGGCCGTCAGGATGAGGATTGGCGCCAGGCTGACGAAGGCCCGCAACGCCAACAGTACCGCGGCCGGCTGATCCTGCACCAGGGGCGCGCCCGCATAGGCCGGCTTGAGGTATCCAGCCCAGTCCAGCACAAGGTTGGAGAACGCGATGCCCAGGCTGATGCCCAGCTTCTGCAGGAATACAAAGAAGCCGTAGAAGATGCCCTCGCGCCGCTTCCCGGTCTCCAGCTCATCCAGGTCAACGACGTCGGGCAACATGCTCCACGGGATCAGGTAGCAGACGCTGACGCCGGCGCTGGCCACCAGGGCGATAGGAAAGAGCCAGACGTAGCCCCCACGAGGCACGAACATCATGGCAACGCTCGCAACCATCCAGAAGCTCACGCCCAGGTAATAGACGCGCTGCTTGCCGAGGCGCTGGCTGACGCGAGACCAGAAGAGCAGGAAGACAAAGGCCATGCCCTGGAGGAGGAGGAGCATGAACTGGAAGACGTCCGCCCCGCCGGACCAGTAATTGACAAAGAGAATGAGGTTGTTCTGGACGAACTGGATGGCCAGCCAGGAGAGCAGGTAAATGACCGTCACTAAAACGAACGGCCGGTTGGCGAATGCCACGCGCAGGCCCTCCAAAAAGCCAAGCTCCGGCTCGTCGGAAAGGGCCGCCGCGTTTTCGCGCGTGAAGGCAAAGGTGATCAGGTTGGTCACGACGATCACGGCCGCCCAGATGCCGGCACTCACCAGGTAGCCGGTCAGGATCGCCCCGCGGTCGGCATAGCCGGCGACGATCAGGGTGTGGAAGAAGGCCGCGAACAGGCCGCCCAGGATTGAGAAGCTGAAGCGGTAGGAGTTGAGCGTCGTGCGCTCGTCGTAGTCGCGCGTGAGCTCGGGCGTCATGGCCGCGTAAGGCACATTGACGGCCGTGAAGCCGGTGTCCAGGAGCAGGGCGACGGCCAGATAGTACCAGAAGAGGCCGGTGTCGCTGAGTGCCGGCACCTGCCACTGCAGGAAGAACGCCAGGCCAAACGGCACCGCGCCGAAGAGCAGCCACGGGCGCCGACGACCCCATCGCGTATTCGTGCGATCGGTCAGGGCGCCGACGATTGGGTCGTTGACACTGTCCCAGATCTTGACGAGGAGGAAGATCAGAGCCACCGTGGCCGGGCGCAGGCCGGCCACTTCGATGAGAAAGGCGTTGAGGAAGAAGCCGTTGACGGCGGCGACGATGGCAGGTCCCGTGTCGCCAATGCCGTAGGCAATCTTGGTGAGGCGGCTGAGCGGGTTGGGCGAAGCAGCGATGACGGACAAACGTGAATCCTCCTGGCGTCGAGCCCGGCTGTTCTAGCACGTTCCCGGGCAACTGTCGATATAGATCCCCGGTGACCCGACGCCGTATCATCCGACCTTGCATATCACGCTAAATCGCATACACTTGCTGCCAACCTTTTAACATAAGGTCTATCGGCCGGTGCAGGCGCCATGGTGCTGCCGGTCGCCCGGAGCACCGCCGATCAGCCCTTTCAGGACACGCACGTAATGTCCGGCTCTATTGTCTCCACGGAGCCGACCGACGTCGTCGGCATCCGTTTTCAGAAACTCGGCAAACTTTATCACTTTCGCCTTCTGCGCGAGCAGCAGAACGACGTGCAGCCCGGTGACTATGTCGTGGTGGAGACCAAGCGCGGTCGCCAGCTTGGGCAAGTCATCGCCTTCGTCTCTCGGGACGATGTGAGCCGGCGCCGCGGCCTGCGCGCCGTCGAACGCAAGGCGACGCCTCGTGATCTGGTGATGCAGCAGGTCTGGGAGGCAAAAGAGCTCGACGCGCTGATCAGCTGTCGCGAGCGGGCGTACGAGCTGGGCATCCAGGACACCAAGTTCATCAAGGCCAGCTTCAGCTTCGACGGCAGCTGGGTGACGTTCTACTACACCACCGAGAGCAAGATGCTCGACGTCCGGCCGCTGCGCAATGCTCTGGGCCGCCAGCTTCAAGCCAGAGTCGAAATGCAGATCATCGGCCCGCGCGACGTGGCCAAGCTTCTCGGCGGCTACGGCGCCTGCGGCGCGCCGCGTTGCTGTTCCACCTTTCTGACCGAGTTCAGCCCCATCTCCATTCGCATGGCCAAGGCCCAGGGCATCTCCCTGAGCCCCCAGGAGATCACGGGGATGTGCGGCCGGCTGCGCTGCTGCCTGGTCTATGAATACGAGCAGTACGTCGAGGCCAAGAAGCAGCTGCCGCGGCGGGGGAAACGGGTGGGCACGCCACATGGCCCGGGCGTGGTCCGCGACCAGCTGCCATTGAAGGACATGGTGCGGGTGGAGGTCGCCGGGCAGTTGGTCGACGTGGCCCGCCACGAGCTGGAGCCACTGGAGGAGCTGGAGGCCCTGCAGAAGAAGGCTGAGGAAGGCTGCTCGAAACATGAGAACGGCGGCTGTGACTGTGGCGCCCGTTCTTGAGGCGGCCGGGCTGTTTGGCGCCCGCTGGTGATGGATCGGCAGAAAGCCTGGAGCATCGTGTGCGAGCATGTGGCCGACCCCGGCCTACGGCGGCACATGCTGGCGGTGGCTGCGGCGATGCGCTGGTATGCCGGCAAGCTTGGCGCCGAACCGGAGCGGTGGGAAGTCGTCGGCCTCCTTCACGACTTCGACTGGGAAATCCACCCTAACCTCAACGAACATCCGATGAAGGGCGCCCCGATCCTGCGCGCCCGAGGGGCTGACGACGCGCTCGTGCGCACGATCCTCTCCCACTACACCGAAGGCACCGGCATCGAGCGGGAGGCGCCCATCGACTTCGCCCTGCTGGCCTGTGACGAGATCACCGGCCTGATCATCGCCACCGCGCTGGTGCGGCCCACGCGTGACGTGCGCGACGTGCGCCTCAGCTCCGTGCGCAAGAAGTGGAAAGACACGCGCTTCGCCGCCGGCGTCGACCGGCAGCACGTGGCGGCGGTGACCGCGGACTTCAGCCAGGCCTGCTTCGCCGGCCGCCTGGAGCTTTGGGAGCATATCGACAACGTGCTGACCGCCATGCAGAGTGATGCGGCCACCCTGGAGCTCGACGGCCGCCTCGCTACCTGACCGCTCACGCCCCGGAAGCAGACTCAGAATGACAGAGAAAGAGTACCTGACCGTCCAGAGCGCGCTGGCCCTCGTGCTGGAAAGCGTCGACCCGCTGCCGGCATTACCCGTGGCGCTGACGGCCGCGGTGGGTTCTGTGTTGGCGGTTGACGTCAACGCAGCCGACAGTTTGCCGCCCTTCGCCAACTCGGCCATGGACGGCTATGCCGTGCGCGCGGCAGACCTGGTGGAGGTAAGCGCGGAACGCCCGGCGCGCCTGCGCGTCGTGGGGGAGATCGCGGCGGGGAGCGCCCCGACAGGCGCAGTGAGCCCGGGCGGCGCGATGCGCATCATGACGGGCGCCCCGATGCCGCCGGGCGCCGACGCCGTGGTTCCAGTGGAAGACACTAGCGAGCCGTGGCGGGACGAGGAGCGGCCCTTGCCGGAGGCAATCTGGGTGCGGCGGGCGCTGTCTCCAGGCGACTACGTGCGCCATGCCGGCGAGGACATCGTGGCCGGCGAGCGGGTGCTCTCGGCCGGCGTCGTGCTCCGGCCGCAGGAGATCGGGGTCCTTGCCTCGCTAGGCGTCGATCCGGTGACGATCGTGCGGCGTCCCCGAGTCGGAATCCTGGCCACCGGCGACGAACTGGTACCTGTCTCGGCACCGCTCACCCCCGGCAAGATCCGCAACAGCAATAGTCTCGCACTGACGGCCCAGGTCAGGCTGTTGGGGGCCGAACCCGTGAATCTGGGGGTGGCGCGCGACACCGAAGAGGACGTGCGGGCGCGCCTGCAGGCGGGCGTCGACGCCGGCGGCGACCACTTCGTCAGCTCGGCCGGCGTCTCGGTGGGCGCCTATGATGTGGTGAAGGCAGTTCTGGAGCAGGGGGGCGACGTGGCTTTCTGGCGGGTCCGGATGCGTCCGGGGAAGCCGTTGGCGCATGGGCGCTATGCCGGCATTCCCTACCTCGGACTCCCCGGCAACCCAGTCTCCGCTCTGGTATCGTTCGAGCGTTTCGCCCGCCCGGCCATCCTCAAGCTAGCGGGCCACACCCGGCTGGCTCGGCCCCAGGTCGAGGTCGTCCTCGACGAAGCCATTCATTCGGATGGCCGGGAGAGCTATGTGCGCGCCGTCGTCCGCCGCGAGCCGACTGGTTACCGCGTCCGAACGACGGGCAGCCAGGGCTCACACATCATGACGTCGTTGCTCCAGGCGAACGCCCTGCTGATTGTGCCGGAGGGGGTGACGTACGTAGAGGAAGGGGAGACGCTTACCGCTCTGATGATCGACTGGCCGGAAAGCGTCTTCTAACCCGGAGCAAACCGGATGGCGCGGCGTTGGCCACCCGGTCAGTGGGAGTCTCAGGAGTTCTGGCGTTCGGATAGCGTGCGGGAGAGGAGATCCTCTTGTTGGCGCCGCAGGCGCTCCCGCCGATGGCGGCCGCCCTGCTCCCGCTTGACACGTCGCTCAACACCGCCAACAAGCTCCGGCGCTTCATTCCCCAACGCGCGACGCAATGCGATCTCCATGGCCGTCGGCAGCTCTTCCTGTTCCTCGTAGTACTCCTCGATGTCGCTGCCACTGGCCGCTGTCGGCCTCGCGTCGCCTTCGGGAGCGTCGAGAAGCGCCTTCATGCTGAGGTCGATGCGGCGCTTGCGCCGGCTGAACGCGAGGACCTGGACGGTCACCTCGTCGCCCACCTTGACCACTTCGCCCGGTTGATTGATGTAGCTGTGGCTGAGCTCGCTGACGTGGACGAGCCCTTCCTTCGGCGCGCCGATATCCACGAAGGCGCCGAAGTTCTCCAGGCGTACGACCGTGCCCTTGTAAGCCTGGCCCTCTTTGAGGTCATTCCAGTCCAGGGCGTGGGGCTCAATCATCGTCAACGTCAACTGGCCGCTGTCGGCATTGACCTTGTCGACCCAAACCTCGTTGTCGTCGCCCGCGGGCAGGGGCG
>JBFGLK010000278.1:0-5160 GCA_041576195.1 Promineifilaceae bacterium (SeqCode) | reverse complement strand
GTGCCGCCGAGAAGCGCGCTGACGATGCCGCCGAGGCGGAAGGCGAAGGCGCCGTTGTCGAGCACGACGTGGGCTTCCAGCGCCGTCAGCCGACCGTCGCGTCGGGCGCCGGTCCTTAGCGTGATGCGCGTCGCTTGCGCCGGGGTTGTGGCCAGGAAGTCCTCCGAGCGCGTCAGGACGAGGCGCACGGGCCGGCGCAATGCCAGGGCGACGGCGCCGGCCAGCGGCTCGAGGATGCCGTATTTGGCGCCAAAGCCGCCGCCGAATGCCATCGGCACGACGCGCACGGCCGCTGCCGGCAGCGCCAGGATGCGGGCGACCTCGTCGCGCACGAGGAACGGACCCTGGGTGCTGGTGTAGAGGGTGAGCCCGCGGCCGAGTGCATCGGGATCGGCGACGCAGGCATGCGGCTCCAGGTAGGCCTGATGCAGCATGCTGGTTGTGTAGGTGCGCTCGACGACGACATCGGCCTCGGCCATGCCGGCAGCTGTGTTCCCGCGCTCGTAGCGGTTCTCCGTGTGCACATTGCTCGCCTGGCGCTCGGCGCCGCCGGCCTGCTCGTCGGTGTGCACGGCGGTCAGATCGGACTCCTCCCCCGGTGGCCCATCCGGCCACACGAGGGGCGCCTCCGGCGCCAAAGCGGCCTCGAGGTCCGTCACTGCCGGCAGAGGCTCGTAGTGGACGCGCACGCGCTCCGCGGCATCGGCCGCCTGGGCCTCACTCTCGGCCACGACGACGGCCACGGGCTGCCCGCGCCACAGGACGCGGTCGCGGGCGAGCACGGCGCTGTTGCGCGAGGTGGCCGGCCGGTCGCTCAAGGGCAGGTCCGCCGCCGTGAGCACGGCCACCACACCGGGGGCGGCGGCCGCCTCCTCGAGGTCGAAGCCCAGGAGGCAGGCGTGCGCGTACGGGCTGAGGATTGGCCGGGCGTAGATCAGGCGGGGGAGCACGAGATCGGCCGTATAGCGGACGTGTCCGGTCACCTTTTCCGCGCCTTCGACGAGGGGGCGTGGTTTGCCGAGATAGCGGTAGTCGGCCATGTTGACTGCTCAGGCGTCGACGCGCCCGCGGACGAGCTCGGCCACGGCGGTCAGGGCGCCATCATAGGCTGGTGCCAGGCGGGACCAGTCGAAGCGCGTCATCGCCTGGGCGACCTGGGTGGCGGAGGCTCGCGTTGCCTCCGGGTTGGTCAGGGCTGTTTGCAGGCGGGCGACCAGCTCGTCGGGCTCGTTATAGAGGCAGGCATTGTGCAGGGCGGGGGGCACCAGTTCCGGGTAGCTGAGCCGCCGCGGCAGGAGGGGCAACGCCCCGCAGTAGGCGGCTTCGACGACGCTGATGCCGAAGAACTCGTGCCACGCGGTGGAGAAGGTGACGACCGCCTCCCAGAGCAGCGCCTGGTAGCGCGCTTCCTTCGCATAGCCAAAATGAACCAGCCGGTCGCGCAGCCGCTCGCGAGCCTCGGCGAACTCCGCTGGCTGACGCCGGAAGTTCTGTCCGCAGACGGCCAGGCGGAAGGGGATGCCGGCATCCTGCACGGCATACAGGGCGGCGAAGGCTCCGGCCGGGTTCTTGTCGTATTCCCAGCGCTGGTTCCACAGGACGAGCGGTGGCTCGTCGGGTGGCGGCTCTCGGTGGGCGGCGTCCAGGCGGCGGAGGTCGATGCCCACCGGCAGGACCGAGCTGCGAGCAGCGATCTGGTCGACCGCCTCGAGCTCGTTATGCTCCGGGAAATGCTTGAGGAAGCGGGGCAGGGCGTCGAGGAAGCTGTCCCGGTGGAAGTGGGAGTTGAAGAAGACCAGGTCGGCCGCCAGCGCTGACGTGAGGTTGATCCAGGCATAGTGCTGGTCGCGCTGGCCGCGCTGGTGGCGCCACGGGCCGCTGGCGGGGTCCCCTGGCAGCGGGTAGGTGAGCTGGTTTTCGTGGCAATAGAGGGCTGCCGGCAGACCAGCGGTCCGGGAACGCGTCAGCGCCAGGAAGGTGGCCAGGTCGAGCATGTCCGTGGCCAGCAGAAGATCCGGCTGCCACGCGGCATCGAGGAACTCGCGGGCCAATGTGACGGCGCCGCCGTGCATACGCCACTTCCAGAATCGTGCCGGGAGGGCGAGAAGCCGGATCTCGTGCCCACTCGAGCGGACATACCCGTCGGCCCAGGCCTGGTGGCTGCCGCCGTGATAGGGGGAGAGAAGGGCGATCTTCATGGCTCTGGCGCCAATAATACCTCTGAGTGCCACGATGCGAAAGCGCCGGTGGACCACCGGATGAGGGAGCCCTTGGCGACCGCGCCGTGGCGCTTGTGAAATCCGTCATTTAGCTGGTCGGGTGCCCCTTTCTGATGTATCATACCGGCGCACTGTGTTGCCTACGTGAGCACCGAAGTGCCTTAAAAAACGATGGAACCCGAGCTCTACTGGGACGCAACTTATGCCATCGTGTTGGCGCTTGTGGAGCATCACCCGCACCTGTTCCCCGAAAACGTTGGCCTGGAAGAGCTATTTCATCTGATCGTGCGGCTTCCTGGCTTCGCCGACGATCCGGACCTGGCCAACGAACAGCACCTGCTGGACATCCTGGGCGTCTGGTTCGAGGAGGTAAGCTCGTAACATGACGACATCAACCGGCGCGTTGACCCCCGACATCCCTATCCCGGATGAGCTGGCCAACAACGTCTTTATCACCAGCCTGGACAAGATCTACAACTGGTCGCGCCGCAACTCTGTTTGGCCCATGGTCTTCGGCCTGGCCTGCTGTGCCATCGAGATGATCTGCACTGCGGCCAGCCGTTATGACCTGGCGCGCTTTGGCATGGAGGTCTTTCGGGCGACACCTCGGCAGTCGGACCTGATGATCGTGTCGGGTACGGTGACCAAGAAGATGGTGCCGACCATCGTGAGACTCTACAATCAGATGCCCGAGCCTCGATATGTCTTGAGTATGGGCGCCTGTGCCAGTGGCGGCGGACCGTTCAAAGAGGGCTACAACGTAGTGGACGGCATCGACAAGTTCGTTCCGGTGGACGTCTACGTGCCGGGATGCCCGCCAACGCCCCAGGCGCTGATTCATGGCCTGATCGCCCTGCAGGAGAAGATCGACCAGCAGTCGGTGACCAGCGTTCCCTGGTATCGCAAAGACACGCCGGCGGAATTCGTGCCCGTGCCCGTGCTCGGGCCGGACCTGATTGACATACGCCAGATCGACGTCATTCGCCGGCAGGCGAAGCCGACCGTAGCGACCGCGTCCGAGGCGACCGCGCCCGAGGCGGAGGCCTGAGGCGGGAGACACAAGCATGAGTGAAGAGCAACAGGCGATGGAAGGGGTCGCCGAGCGAGTGGACCCCGTGGCGGCGGCGACGGCGGCGTTGAAGGAGCGCTTCCCCGAGGAGCTGGCGGACGATCCCCGGGCGAACTACTCCGGCCTGATTGTGCCGGCAGACCGTCTACTCGACGTCGCCAAAGCGCTGCGCGAGGACCTGGGCTTTAACTACCTCTCCAGCGTCACCGGTGTCGATCTGATTGAAGACGACAAGATGGAGGTCGTCTACCACACCTACAGTATCGAACAGGGTGGCGGCGCCGTCGTCCTGAAGGTGCAGGTGGATCGCGCGGACCCGGTCGTCCCCTCGCTCACGCCGACGTGGCCGGGAGCCGACCTGCAGGAGCGCGAGGCCTGGGATCTCCTGGGCATCCGTTTCGACGGCCACCCGGACCTGCGCCGCATTCTCATGTGGGACGGCTTTGCCGGCCACCCGCTACGCAAGGACTGGAAGGAGCCCTTCTACGAGGAAGACGCCAAGCCCTTTGGCAGCCGCTGGCCGGGCGGCGACGTCTACCGCATCGAGGAGCTGAACCCCTACGGCCGCAACGTCAAGTATCCGGAAGGCTGGATGGCCGATGACGTGCAGATCGACACCGAGTCCGAGGTCTATTCGAGCCTGACCATCACGCCTGGCTCTCCACATCTGAAGACGGACACCGTCACCGTCAACTTGGGCCCACAGCACCCGTCTACCCACGGCGTCTTTCGCATGGTCGTCACGCTCGATGGCGAGACGATCATCGACCTGAAGCCGGTGATGGGCTATCTCCACCGCAACCACGAGAAGATCGGGGAGCGTAACACCTGGTTGGGTAATATCCCCTACACCGATCGGCTCGACTATCTCTCGTCGATGGGCAACAACCACGGCTATGTTCTGGCCGTGGAGAAGCTGATGGGCGCGTCGGTGCCGGAGCGGGCTGAGTGGATTCGCATCTTGATGGTGGAGCTAACGCGAATCGCCAACCACCTCTGGGCCCTCGGCTTTCTGATCAACGACCTTGGCGCGTTCCAGACGCCCATGATCTACCTGTACATCGAGCGGGAGTTGATTCTCGACTTCTTTGAAGCGGCCGCCGGCTCGCGCATGATGTGCAATTACATGCGCTTTGGTGGGCTGGCGTATGACCTGCCGCCGCGCGTTCGCGAGCAGGAGACGATGAGCTTCCTGCACGAATTCGTCAACGAGCGGCTACCGCGGGCCATCGAAGAGTGGCGCGAGCTGATTGAAGGCAACGAAATCGTCCAGGCGCGGTGCATGAACGTTGGCTATCTCAGCGCGGAGGACGCCATTGCCATGAGCGCGGCCGGCCCGTTGCTACGGGCCAGCGGCGTCAACTACGACGTGCGCCGGGCCGAGCCCTACTCCTACTATCCACAGCTGGACTTTGACGTGGCGGTGCGCTACAACGGCGACGTTTATGACCGGCTGCTGGTGCGCATCGACGAGATGTACCAGAGCCTGCGCATCCTGCGCCAGGTCTTGCCCTATTTGCGCGAGACGGCGGGCGGGCCGATCTTCGAAGGCAAACCGCAATACTCGGTGCGCGTGCCCGCCGGCGAGGCCTACGGCCGCGTGGAAAATCCGAAGGGCGAGCTCGGCTACTACGTCACGGCGAAGCAACGTGCCGCCAATCCCGACCGCTATCACATCCGCGCCCCATCCTTTATCAACCTGACCACCCTCGGGCCGATGAGCCTGGGTCACAAGGTGGCCGATGTCGTGACCATACTGGGAAGTATCGACATCGTCCTTGGTGAAGTGGACCGCTAGCCTGCCGGCGCAAGCGCCGCTCTTCTGTGAGGAGACAGCATGTACGGAACCGGTATCCTGAAGGGCATGGCCAT
>JBFGLK010000277.1:0-5170 GCA_041576195.1 Promineifilaceae bacterium (SeqCode) | reverse complement strand
TGACGGGCGGGGACGAACCCGACTGCCGCCGCGCCATTCCCTGGCACGAGCCCGAGCGGTGGGACCGGGGCGCCCTGGACCTCGTGCGCGAACTGGGGGCCTTGCGCCGGCGGGTGCCGGCATTGCGCCGGGGTGACTGGCGCCTGGTCTGGTCCGGGCCGGAGGCGCTCGCCTTCACCCGCCGGCACGGCGACGAGCGGATCCTCGTGACCCTGGCCCGGCGTGAGCCGATCGTCGAGGCGCGGCTGGACCTCGGCGACGTCCAACCGGCGCGTCTTTGGGGTCAAGGTGAGGTGGAGCGGCGCGGCCGGGAACTGATGCTGCGTGAGGTGCCCGCCTACGGAGGCTTGATCGTCGCGTTGTAGCGCGCGGCCGCAAGAGACCCCGCCGTGCCTGGAGAACGGCGGGGTCTATGTCGCGCCTCAGTCGGCCAGGGTGGACAGATCGCCCTCGTCCTGGCCCATGGCGCGGGCGCGCAGCACCCGGCGCATGATCTTGCCTGACCGCGTCTTTGGCAGAGCGTCCACGAACTCGACGGTGGCCGGCTTGGCGATGGGTCCCATCTCGTGGCCCACGTGATCGCGCACCTCGGCCGCGAGCCGTTCGCTGGCGTCGTGCCCCTGGCGCAGGATGCAGTAGGCACGGATGATGTTGCCTTTCAGCTCGTCCGGCACGCCGATGACGGCCGCCTCGGCGACGGCTGGATGGCTGACCAGGGCGCTCTCGACCTCGGCGGTGCCCAGCCGGTAGCCGGAGACCTTGATGACGTCGTCGATGCGCCCGATGATCCACAGGTAGCCATCCTCGTCCCTTCGGGCGCTGTCTCCCGGCAAGTACCAGCCCTGATCTTCGTACCGGCTCCAGTATTGGGCCACGTAGCGGTCCGGATCGCCGAAGATGGTGCGCAGCATGCCGGGCCATGGCGTCTGGATGACCAGGTAGCCTTCCTCGTTGGCGGCGACCGGCTTCCCGTCGTCGTCCACCACGTCGGCGACGACGCCGGGGAACGGCCGCGTGGCCGAGCCCGGCTTGAGCGGCACGGTGGGCAGCGGCGTGATCATGAAGCCGCCGGTCTCCGTCTGCCACCAGGTGTCCATGATCGGGCAGCGCTCGTCCCCGATGACCCGATGATACCATTTCCAGGCCTCCGGGTTGATCGGCTCGCCTACCGAGCCGAGCAGGCGCAGGCTGGAGAGGTCGTGGCGCTTGGGCCAGCTCTCGCCGAAGCGCATGAGGCCGCGGATGGCGGTTGGGGCCGTGTAGAGGATGGTGACGCCATAGCGGGCCACGAGCGACCACCAGCGATCGGGGTAGGGAAACGTGGGAGCGCCCTCGTACATAAAGCTGGTCGCCCCGAGAACCAGCGGGGCGTAGACGATGTAGCTGTGGCCGGTGATCCAGCCCGGATCCGCCGCGCACCACCAGACGTCGTCCTCCTTGATGTCAAACACCCATTTGAGTGTGGTGGCTGTCCAGACCATGTAGCCACCGTGCGTGTGCAGGATCGCCTTCGGCTTGCCCGTCGTGCCCGACGTATAGAGGATGAAGAGGGGGTCTTCGGCGTCCATCGGCTCGGTGGGGCAGTCAGGCGTGGCCACGGGCAGCTCCATCAGGTCGTGATACCAATAGTCGCGGCCGGAGACCATTTCGACCTCCTGGCCGGTCCGGCGCACGCAAATGACGGACTGGATGGTGCCGGCACGCTCGACCGCCTCGTTGGCGATCTTCTTCAGCTCGACGATGCCGCCGCGCAGCCAGGCGCCGTCGGCCGTGATGAGGATCTTGGACTCGCTATCCTCGATGCGCCCGTGGAGCGCCTCCGTGGAGAAGCCGCCATAGACGACCGAGTGCATGGCGCCGAGCTTGGCGCAGGCCAGCATGGCGATCATGAGCTCGGGGATGCGGCCCATGTAGATGGTGACGCGGTCCCCTTTTTCGATGCCCATGGAGCGTAGCACGCTGGCGAACTTGCACACTTCGTAGTTGAGCTGCTTATAGGTGTAGGTTCGGGTGTCGCCCGGCTCGCCCTCAAAGATCAGGGCGGCCTTGTTGCGCGTGGCGGTGCGCATGTGGCGGTCCAGGGCGTTGTGGACGATGTTGACCTGCGCGCCCACGAACCACTTGTAGAACGGGGCGTTGTCGCCGTCCAGCACCTGTTCCCAGGGCTTATACCACTCGAAGTCCTCGGCCGCGACCTTGCCCCAAAACGCGGCGGGGTCGGCCACGGCGGCCCGGTAGACGGCGTCGTAGTCCTTGATATGGGCGTGCTTGACCACTTCAGGCGCCGGGTAGTACACGTCGCCGCTGAGTTCCGGGGTAGTCATCGGGCACATCTCCTCGTGTATCGGGTCGTCGGTCGCTCAACTTCGCCCTCACCCCAACCCAAGTATAATTGGGCCTGCCTCAATCGTAAAACGGAGGATTCCGATGCCGGCAACCCATATCGTCGTCATCGGCGCCGGCAGCACCAGCTTCGGCCCCGACACCATCGCCACCATCTTGCGCAGCCCGGCGCTGCGGGGCAGCACGCTGGACCTGGTGGACCTCGACGGGCACGCTCTCGAACTGGTTGCCCGGGTCGCCGAGCGCATGAACGAGGCGTGGGATGCCGGCGTGACCATCCGTGCCAGCACCGATCGTCGCGACATGCTGCCGGGCGCGGCCTTCGTCGTCGTCTCCATCGAGGTGCCGCCGCGGGAGACGCTTTGGCGCCTCGACTGGGAGATCCCGCTCAAACACGGCCTGCGCCAGCCGTACGGCGAGAACGGCGGGCCGGGCGGGCTGATGCACACCTGCCGGCAGGTGCCGCCGCTGCTCGCGATCACCCGCGATATGGAGGCGCTCTGCCCGGACGCCTGGCTGATCAACTTCAGCAACCCCTTGCCGCGCCTGACGCGGGCCGTGACGAAACACACGGGGATCAAGGTCGTGGGCAAGTGCCACCAGATCAAGGTCGGCTACGCCATCGCCGCCACCCTATTGGCCGAGCGTTACGGCATCGAGGTGCCCGAGGGCGTGCGCTTCCACTCCGACCCGGACAACATCCCGGTGACCGCGCGGATGGCCGCCGCCGGGCGGAAGCACCTGCGCCTGACCTCGGCCGGGCTGAACCACTTCATCTGGCTCATGGACATCCGCGATCGCGCGACCGGGGATGACCTCTACCCGGCCTTGCGCGCGGCGCGTGAGGGGGCGCCGCCGAGCCTGGAGCCGCTCTCCATGGAGCTGTTCCGCCTGTTCGACGTCCTGCCGTTGCCGGGCGACACGCACCTGTGCGAGTATCTGCCCTGGCTGCACGACGCCGCGGCGCGGCCCTGGGAGCGCTATCGCGTGCCACTGTATGACTGGGGCAGCAACGAGGCGCGGCGGGCGTTCGGCTGGCACATGCTGGAGCAGATGGCTGCCGGCAAGATGTCGGTCGCCGCCATGGCCGACGCCCAGAGCGAGGGTGCGGTCGAGCTGATCGAAGCAATCGCCGGGGATCGAGACTTCGTGGACGAGGCCGTCAACGTCGTGAACCATGGCGCCATCCCCAACCTGCCGCCCGAGACGATCGTGGAGGTGCCGGCAATGGTGAACGGGCGCGGCGTGCAGCCCCTGCCCATCGGGCCATTGCCGGAGCCCATCGCCGAGCTCTGCCGCCGCGAGGCGGCGCTCGTCGAGCGGGTCGTCGACGCCGCCGTCAGCGGGGACCGCCGCCTGGCCCTCCAGGCTCTGCTGCTCGACCCCATGATCCAGGACATCCCGCGGGCTGAGGCGGTCCTCGACGATTACCTGGAGACGTTCGCGGCGTACTTGCCGCAGTTTCAATTGCGGAATGCCGAATGAGGCGCCTGAAAGGGCGCAGCCTGCTACGCCCATTATTGCGCCTAAATCTGCGCCCCTCGTCGCCCCTACAATGATATTCCAGCGATAACGCGCCCCATGACCCAAGGAGACCCCGCATGATCGAACAACACCGTCTGAATCCGGGAGAGCCCGTCGACCTGGCGGCGATCCCGACCCGGGCCGAGCCCTACCACCAGGATCGCGAGGCGGCCGAAACGGAGTTCAAGGCGCTGCGGCGCGAGCTGCGCGACTGGCAACCGAAGCTATACGCCGAGGGAAAGCGGAAGCTCCTTATCGTGCTCCAGGCCATGGACGCCGGGGGCAAGGACGGCACCATCCGCCGCGTCTTCCAGGGCGTGAACCCGCAGGGAGTGCGGGTGACCTCGTTCAAGGTGCCCTCGAAGGAGGACCTGGCGCACGACTTTCTCTGGCGAATCCACAAGGCGGTGCCCGGCAGCGGCATGATCGGCGTGTTTAACCGCTCGCACTACGAAGACGTGCTCGTCGTGCGCGTGGCCAACCTGGCCCCGGAGCCGATCTGGCGGGCGCGCTACGCGTTGATCAACGACTTCGAGAAGTTGCTGGTGGAAACCGGCACGACCGTGCTCAAGTTCTACCTGCACATCTCCAGCGAAGAGCAGCGCGAGCGCTTCCAGGCGCGCCTGGACGACCCGAATAAGCACTGGAAGTTCTCCCTGGACGACCTGGCGAAGCGGAAGCAATGGGACGATTACATGGCCGCCTATCAGGAGGCCCTGCAGCGCTGCACGACCGCGCATGCGCCCTGGTACGTCATCCCGGCGGATCAGAAGTGGTACCGCAACCTGGCGATCGCCCGGGCGATCGTGGGGACGTTGCGGGCCCATGATCCGCAGTATCCGGCGACGGAGATCGATCTGAGCGGGACTGTGATCGACTAGAGATGGGCGACCTGGGCGAACGGAAAAGCCGGCACGGGAACTATCCCGTGCCGGCTTTTGCATCACGGACCGGGCTGTGACCGTGAGGTCACGACCCGTATCCTTCTGGGGTCGCTACGGAGCGCCGACGTAGTAGTCTGCGCCACCGAACTTGATCCTGCCGCCGACGAGGATGCCGGGAACTTCTTGCTCCGCATAGTCATTCCCGTCCGGATCTGTGCCGGCCAGCAGCCTCAGGGTGTACGTCGCCGCCTTGCCCTTATGGGTGTAGTCGGACAGATACCAGCCGTCGGTGTCCGCGGTCATGGTCTCGATGACGACGCCATCGGGCCCGATCAGCTCGATCTGGGCGCCCGGGAGCGCCTCATAGGAAGTACCGTTCCAGTACTGGGCGGTGCCGCCGAAGCCGCGCAGTTGAGATC
>JBFGLK010000276.1:0-5170 GCA_041576195.1 Promineifilaceae bacterium (SeqCode) | reverse complement strand
GGCGGAGGTGGTCCTGGGGCTGCTGGAGCGGCTTGAGGCCCGCGAGCAGCGGCTAGGCGGGAGGTCCGCTGCCCCAGCGGTTGGCGAGCGGGCGGCGCGCCCACGGAAACCCGCGCCGCCCCGTCGCGCGAAGCGGGCCCAGCCATCCACGCGAGCCGAGACGCTCGAGCCCGCGGCGGCAACTCCCGCGCCTGAGCCCGAGCCCGACGTGGTGGAGGAAGCGAACCCGGCGCTGCTGGCGCGACCGGTCACTGCGCTCAAGGGCGTCGGCCCCAAGATCGCGGAGAAGCTGTCCCGGCTGGGTGCCGGCACCATCGGCGAGCTCCTGGCCATCTACCCGCGCCGCTACGACGACTACTCGCTCATGAAGCCGATCAATCGGCTGGTGTACGGGGAGCAGGTCACTGTGGTGGGCACCGTGTGGGAGGCGCGGGCCCGGCGCACGCGTACGGGTGAGATAGTGCAGGCGCAGGTTAGCGACGGCACCGGCCGGGTGCAGGTGACCTGGTTCAATCAGCCCTGGCTGGCCAATCAGCTCAAGGCCGGCATGCAGATCGTGCTCAGCGGCACGGTCGACCAATACCTGGGGCGGCCGGTCTTCAACTCGCCCTCCTGGGAACCGGTGGCCGTGGAGCCGCTCAAGACGGGGCGCATCGTCCCTATCTACCCGTTGACTGAAGGGCTGCGGCCCTACAAGATGCGCCAGTTGATGCAGCAGGCGGTGGAGGGCTATTGCCGGCACCTTGTCGATCCCCTGCCGGTCGCCATGCGCCAGCGCCTCGACTTCGGTAGCCTCACCCGGGCCGTTTCGCAGATCCACTTCCCCGCCAGCCAGGAGGCCCTCCATCAGGCGCGGCGCCGCCTGGTCTTCGATGAGCTCCTCCTGCTGCAGTTGGGGATGCTCGGCCAACGACGCGCGTGGCAGAGCGTGCCCGGCACCGCGCTGCGGGTCCCCGAGACGGCGCTGGCGTCGCTATGGGAGCAGCTGCCGTTCCGCCTGACCGCGGCCCAGGAGCGGGTCGTGGCCGAGATCCAGGCGGACATGGCGCGCGACGTGCCCATGAATCGGCTGCTGCAGGGGGATGTCGGTGCCGGCAAGACCGTGGTGGCCGCCGCCGCCATGGTCGTGGCCGCCGCCGGCGGCGCGCAGGCCGCCCTCATGGCCCCGACCGAGATCCTGGCCGAGCAGCACTTCCACGGCCTTCAGGAACTCCTGGGCCCGCTGGGGCTGGAGCTCCAGCTGCTCACCGGCAGCACGCCGCGTGCCAAGCGCGAGGCGGTGCTGGCCGACCTGGCCGCCGGTCGCAGCCAGATTCTCATCGGCACCCACGCCCTCATTCAGGAGCCGGTCGCCTTTCACAACCTGGGCCTGGCGATCGTCGACGAGCAACACCGCTTTGGGGTTGACCAGCGCCAGGCGCTCCGACAAAAGGGCGCCGGCGGCGCCAACGGGAACGGGCCGAGCCCGCACGTCCTGGTGATGACAGCCACGCCGATCCCGCGCACGCTGGCCCTATCGATCTACGGCGACCTGGATCTCTCCACGCTTGACGAGCTGCCGCCGGGTCGGCAGGAGATCAAGACGCGCTGGTTGCGCCCGACCGAGCGGGAGCGGGCCTATGCCTTCGTGCGCGGCCAGATCGCCGCCGGCCGGCAGGCATTCATCATCTGCCCGCTGGTCGAGGAGTCGGACAAGATCGAGGCCGTGGCCGCGGTCGAGGAGCACGCGCGCCTGCAAGAGCAGGTCTTCCCCGACCTGCGCCTTGGGCTGCTGCACGGCCGCCTGCGCGCCGACGAGAAGGAAGCGGTGATGCGCGACTTCTACGAAGGCCGCCTCGACATCCTGGTTTCGACCTCGGTCATCGAAGTGGGCATCGACGTGCCGAACAGCACGGTCATGTTGATCGAGGGGGCCAACCGCTTTGGCCTGGCGCAGCTACACCAGTTCCGTGGCCGAGTCGGTCGCGGCGAGCACGCCTCCTACTGCCTGCTCATCAGTGACTCCAGCAGTCCGGAGGCGGAGATGCGCCTGGCGGCCATGGAGCAGACCAACGACGGCTTCATCCTGGCTGAGAAGGACCTGGAGCTGCGCGGCCCCGGGCAGTTCTTCGGGCGGCAGCAGAGCGGCCTGCCCGAGGTGCGCCTGGCGGCGCTGCTCGACGTCCAGGCGCTGACGCTGGCCCGGCGCGAGGCCGAATCCCTGTTCGAATCCGATCCGATGCTGGAGCGACCCGAGCACGCGGCCCTGCGCGAGCGCGTGGTCGACTTCTGGCAAGACGCGGGAGATGTCAGTTGATACGCGCGATTTATCCCGGCACTTTCGACCCCATTCACTACGGCCATCTGGACCTGATCGCCCGCGCGTGCAAGATCTTCGACGAGCTGATCGTGGCCGTCTACGATCATCAGCAGCCCTCCAAGTCGATCCTGTTCACTCTGGACGAGCGCCTGAAGATGATCGACGAGGAGGTGGGCGGCCATGAGAAGGTCCAGATCGTGCCTTACGGCGGCCTGACGGTCGAGTTCGCCCGGGAGGTGGGTGCCCACGTCATGGTGCGGGGCCTGCGCGTCTTCTCCGACTTCGAGTTCGAGTTCCGCATGGCGCTGGCGAACAAACGCCTGGCGCCCGAGATCGAGGTCGTGAGCTTCATCACCCGGGAGGAACACACGTTTCTGAGCGGTACGACAGTGCGCGAGATCGCCTCCCTCGGCGGGGACGTCAGTTCGATGGTACCGCCCCGGGTAGCCGAGGCGTTGCGGGCCCGCTTTAACGACCACAGCAACCCGCCCTACGATCCCCCGGTCTCTTTGCGCGACTAGGGGCAATCGCTTATAGTTTTGTCATTTGCGCGGCTCGGTCCTGGCGGCCAGAGAGGGAAGCGATGGACATCGTACACTTGATCGATCGATTGGAGCAGGCGTTAAACGACGGTCAGCGCGTTTGGCTGACGGCCAAGCTGATCGTGGACGAGGACCGGCTCTACAACATCGTGGATCAGATGCGGGTGTCGATCCCGGAGGCCGTGAAGCGCGCCAACCGCATTGAGGCGGAGAAGGACCGGGTGTTGGCCCAGGCGCATGAAGAGGCGGAACGCATTCGCCAGCTGGCGAAGCAGGAGGCCGAAGACCTGATCAGCCGGGACACGATCATGGCGTCCGCGCAACAACGGGCGGAGAACATCCTCGAGCGGGCGCGCCGCGACGCGGACGTCATGCGCCACGACGCCGACACGTACACCATGGAAGTCCTGGCGCGGCTGGAAGAGGACTTGATGCGCTCGCTCGCCGTCGTGCGCAACGGTCTGCACAAGCTGCAAGGCGAGCAGGAAACGGAGCCTGCCGAGGAGCCGGCGGGCGACTGACCCCGTCCTGAGCGTCGACCGCGCACGCCCCCATCATGCTGCAAATCGCCGTCCTCGGCGACCTGCACGGCCAGTTTGACGAGGCCGACGTCGCCGCGTTGAACGCGGACTTGCCGGATCTCGTCCTCTTTGTCGGCGACTTGTGCCGCTATGTCAGCCCTCGCCAGACGCGGCGCATGGCCCGGCACATTGGGGCGCTGCGCATGCCGGCACTGGTGGTGGCCGGCAACCACGACGTGGCCAACCTGCCGCAAATCATGGCGGAGATGCGCGGCCATCCCCGGCTGGCGCGCTGGCTTGGCCGGCGCCACCGCTGGCACCATGAGCAGCTGCGCCAGGCGCTGGCCCCGGCGGTGCTTGGCGGCTACAGCCGGCACGAGATCGAGACGAACGGGCAGGCGGTCGCCGTCGTCGTCGGGCGGCCCTACGCCCTGGGCGGCTCGCAGTTCAGCTTCGCCCCGGTGCTGGAGGCCGTCTACGGCGTGCGCGACCTGGAGTCGTCCGCCGCGCGGCTGTGCCAGATCGTGGACGAAACGGCGTGCGACCGCCTCATCTTTCTGGCGCACAACGGCCCACACGGGCTCGGGGAGCAGCCCGAGGACCCCTGGGGCTGCGACTTTGACCCGGCGCGTGGCGACTACGGTGATCGCGACTTGAGCGTGGCCATCCTGCACGCCCGGCGCCAGGGGCGGCAGGTCCTGGCGGTCATTGCCGGGCACATGCATCGGCGCAGCCGCTCGGGCCGTGAGCGCGCCTGGCACCACCAGCAGGACGGCACCCACTACGTCAACGCCGCCGAGGTGCCCCGCGTGCGCGATGGCCAGCACGGGCAGCGGCGCCACCAGGTGCGGCTGGAGATCGGGGCCGGGGGCGTCCTGGTGCAGGACCGCTGGATCTGAGACCGTCTCGCGAGCAAGGAGATTTGTGATGACCCCTCCCTTACATGAACGCGTCGCCCTGATCACGGGCGCCAGCCGGGGTATCGGCCGGGCCACGGCGCGCGCTTTGGCCGCCGCCGGGGCCGATCTCGTGCTGACGGCGCGCACGGAAACCGACCTGCGCGCCGCCGCGGACGAGGTGGAGGCGCTGGGCCGGCGGGCCCTGGTCGTGCCGGCAGACGCCAGCCAGGCGGACGATGTCGCGCGCCTGGAGGCCGCCGCGATCGGCGCCTTCGGCCGCGTCGACATCCTGGTCAACAACGCCGGCGTTGGCAAGTACGGGCCGCTGACCGAGCAAACGATCGACGACTACGACTGGATGATGAACACCAACATGCGGAGCAGCTTTCTCTGCACCCGCGCCTTCCTGCCCGGCATGCTGGCGCGCCAGCGCGGCTGGATCGTGTTCGTGGCCTCCGTCGCCGGCCTGAAGGGGCTCCCGAACGAGGCCGTCTACTGCGCCACCAAGTTTGCCCAGGTCGGCTTCGCCCAGGCGCTGGACTATGAGACGAGGGAGCGGGGCATCAAGGTGAGCGTGGTGGCCCCGGGTGGGGTGCACACCCACTTCGGCATCGGCACCGGCCGCACCGCGGGAGACCCGATGCTCGCGCGCATGATGGATGCCGAGGCGATCGCCGACGCCGTCCTCTTCGCGGTTACCCAGCCGCCAAAGGCGCGCGTCTTTCTCATTGGGATGCGCCCGATGAGCGAGCCGCTCTAGCGGACGTCGGACCGCGCCGGGCGCCGGGCCAACACCACCGCGCTGGGCACGCCGCCCTGGACGATCACCGCCTCGGCCAGAATGGCCAGACCGGCGCCCGCGACCAGCGAGGGCAGGCGAATGGGCCGGCAGCCGCCCAGGAAGAGCGG
>JBFGLK010000275.1:0-5177 GCA_041576195.1 Promineifilaceae bacterium (SeqCode) | reverse complement strand
TTGTTCTAGGCACAAGCCGTCGGTTGCTGCCATCTGTGCTGCTCTGGTCAGTGCATCGTTCCATTCCATCCCTCACCCTCGCCCGCATGGCCGGCTCTCGCGCGGATCGGCGCGTGCCCTATTGGCCGGTGGCGCCCTGGCGGGTCCGCCACCCATGTACCCTTTTGGAGGTAAACGATGTCGGTATTGCAGGGGATCAACGTCGTGTCGCTGAGCGTCACTGACCTGGACGAGGCGCGTGAGTTCTACAGCAACGTCCTGGGCCTGGGGAAGCCATCCTATGACATGCCAGAAATGGGCTGGATCGAGTGGGGGGCCGAGGGCGAGGCGCACCTGTCGGTGACGCCCCTGGCCGAAGGGATGAGCATCGGCCACTCCACCACCGTCGTCTTCACGGTCGAGGATTGCCACGCCGCCGTCAAGGCGCTCCGCGAGCGGGGCGTCGAGTGTGGCGACGCGATCGGCATCCCCGGGGCCGTGACCTACGCCACCTTCCGCGATCCGTTCGGCAACGCCCTGCAGATCGCCGGGCCGCCGCCCGCCGAGTAACTCACCCCGAGCGGTCGCCCCGCCCTCCACCATTCCCGGAGACGCCCCGCTGGGGCGTCTTCGCGCTTCTTAAGCCGGCCACCAGTTCGCCGGCGTCACTCGCCCGCGCCGACCGACCGCGTACAATAGGCGCCAACGACACCCGGGCATGCGAGCAAGCGATGCACGATCGGTCCACCCACCCCTTTGTCTGGCTCTCCCCGGCCGCCCAGCGGCGTGCCTTTGTCCTCCTGGCCGTCCTCGCCGCCGGCCTGATGGCTGCCTTGCAGCGCCTCGGCGCTCCGCTCGTCACGGCGGCCGCGCCCGGGGGGATCGTTTCCTTCGAGCTTGTGGGCACCACCGCCGGCGCTCAGGCCATCCTCGACTCATGGGACGCCGCAGCCCGCGTCGCAGCCGGCCTGAGCCTGGGCCTCGACTACCTGTTCATGCCCGCCTACGCCGGGGCGATCGGGCTGGGGGTGGCGCAGGTCGCCCGCGGCCTTGGGCCCAGGGCCACTCGCCTCGGGACAGGACTCGCCTGGGGCCAGTTGTTGGCGGCGCTGCTGGACGCGGTGGAAAACGTGGCCCTGATCCGGCTCCTGCTCGGCGCCAGCGGCGGCGCCTGGCCGGCCGTAGCCCGCTGGTGCGCCATCCCGAAGTTCGCCCTGGTCGCCCTGGGCCTCCTTTATTTGCTGGCTGGCACGGGCCTCACCCTGTGGCGCCGGCGCTAGGTCCATGCCAGAGCACCCGTGGGATCTTGCCAATGGCCGCCGACAGATGTACCCTTCGAGCGCCGACATCGCCCCTCCGCCAGTGCCCGCCATCTCGGCAGCAGAACAATGTTTGACCTGATCGCCCTCGACGCCGACGACACACTCTGGCAGAACGAGAAATACTATCGCCTGGGACGGGAGCGCTTCTGCGACATCCTCCGCCCCTATGGGCTCGACGGCGATCTGGAGGCGGTCGCGGATACCGTCGAAATCGCCAACCTGCCTCACTATGGCTACGGCGTCATGAGTTTCACCCTGTCCCTGATCGAGGCGGCCGTCGACCTGACCGATGGTCATCTGGCCGCGGCCGACGTGGCGGCCATGCTCGAGATGGGCAAAGCGATGTTGCGTCAGGAGGTCGAGCTGCTGGACGACGCCGCCGAGGTGGTTGCCCGTCTGGCGACGACCTACCCGCTCATGCTGATCACCAAGGGCGACTTGCAGCACCAATGGGCCAAAGTGCGCGGTTCGGGGCTGGCGGGCCACTTCCGCCATGTCGAAGTCGTCAGCGACAAGACGCCCGAGATCTATGCCGGCATTCTGCGGCGCCACGCGGTGGCGCCCGATCGATTCCTCATGGTGGGCAACTCGATGCGCTCCGACATCCTACCGGTCATCTCCCTCGGCGCCTGGGCCATTCACGTAACTGACCACCTCACCTGGGCCCATGAGGCCGTCGCGGCGCCGCCGGCGCTACGCCGCCACTACCACGAGGTGGAACGCCTGTCCCAGGTGCCGCCTCTGATCGACCGGCTGGCAGCCGGCTGACCGCCGCTCACCCGCCCCTGCCTCGCGAGACGTAAGCCATGTGCCGCAACATCCGTACCCTGTTCAATTTCGAGCCACCGGCCACTGAGGACGAAGTTCGCCTGGCGGCGCAGCAGTACGTCCGCAAGGTCAGCGGCTTCAACCGTCCCTCACAGGCCAATGAGGCGGCCTTCGCCGCCGCCGTCGACGCCGTCACCCTCGCCACGCAAGCGCTGCTCGAGGCCCTGGTGACCTCCGCCCCGCCTCGAGACCGCGAGGTCGAGGCCGCTCGGGCGCGGGCCCGAAACGCCCGTCGCTTCGGCTGACCGTTCACGCTTTGGACGCCGGGCGCGGTTCCGGCCAAGGAGACTCTGATATGAGCGTCGTACGTTTTCTCGGGCAACTGCTAATGGCGCTGCTGGGCGCCGTTGCCGGCAGCGTCGTCGGCGGCCAGGTGCGGGCCCTGCTCCAGGGCGAGCCAGAGCCGGCCGCCTATCGCCTGCTCCACGAGCGGCCGGACGGGGAGACGATGCTTGCCGTCAAGCCAGTGTTCACCAACGTGCTGCCCGGACTGCTGGCCGCCCTGGCCGGCCGGCCACGCTGGCTCTGGGCCTTTCTCGCCAGCCTGGCGATCGCCGTGGCCCTGGGAGATCGCCTCGAAGAGAGACTCCTGGCGCTGGCCCATCTTCAACCGCCACCCCTGGAATTACGAACACCCGAAGCCGCCAGCCTGAAGGAGCCGGGCGAAGCCAAAGCCGCCTGAGCACGCGCCGTGGCCCCCCCCGGGTCCCATGGTACACCTCGCCTATTGTGGCCCCGGCCGCCCAGGCGCATACTTCTACTGTTTCCGCTGAGCGGCAGCGCGTGGTCCGCTGGTTTGCCACCGGCACGAGCGAGCGAGCGTCAGCGCATCAACTACCACAACCGTAGGCGCCAACAGCTAGGCGAGGTCCATGCTCCAGTATCTTCAGAAGCAGTCGCGCACCTGGCTCCAGGCATTGGGCTTCTCGCTCATCGCCTTGCTGGCGGTCATCGACTACCTGACCGGGCCCCAGCTCTCTTTCTCCATCTTCTACCTGTTGCCGATCTCGATGCTGGGCTGGTTTGTCGATCGGCGCACGGGCATCCTCGCGTCGATCGTCGGCGGTGTCTGCTGGCTGGTCGCCGACCTCCTCGGCGGCCAGACCTATCAGCATCTGGCCGTGCCCTATTGGAACGCGGGTGTGCGCCTCGGCTTCTTCCTGATCGTCACGTTTGCCCTCTCGACCATCCGGGAAGCCCAGGATCGCGAAGCGGAACTGCAGCAGTTCATCGTCCACGACCTGCGCGCGCCGTTGAGCAATATGATGACAGGGCTCCAACTACTGCAGGAGATGGCGGCCGAGTCGCAGGACGAGGACTACGCCCGCCTGGTCGGCATGAGCCAGGTGTCGGCGAACCGCATGCTGGTCCTGATCAATGGCCTCCTTGACCTGGCGCGACTCGAGCGGGGTCAGCTGCCTTTGCAGCCGCGCACGGTCGACGTCGAGGAGGTGCTGCGGCACTCCATCCAGGACGTGGGCCTGTGGGCGCGGCAAAAGGATCTGGCCCTGGTCGTCGACAATCATGCCGGCCAGGAAGCGGCGTGGGCCGACCCCGACGTGGCCGGTCGCGTGCTGGCTAACCTTCTGGGCAACGCGATCAAGTTCAGCCCGACGGGCGGGACGGTCACCCTGGCGGTGCACCGCCGGGGTCCTGGCGAGCTGGCCATTAGCGTGGCGGATGAGGGGGATGGCGTGCCGGCAAGCTGGACCCGTCGCGTCTTCGACAAGTACGCCCAGGTCGACGCGCGGCGCCGAAAGGAGGCCGGCGGGTTTGGGCTCGGGCTGGCCTTCTGCCGGCTGGCCGTCGAATCGCACGGTGGACACATCTGGCTGGAGAGCGCGGAAGGCGCGGGCACGACGGTCACCTTCACGCTCCCGGTCTCTCCAGAAGGCCGGCCAGCGCACAGCCCGCGCGTCGCGGCCGCCGGCCGACTCGCGTCGTAGCCTCCGCGCCGGGCCCCAGCGCAAGGGGGGGTTGCCAGGGGACGCCGGCGCTCACCTGCCCATATCTGAGTTCTAGCCTAGCGGCGGGCCTGTGCCACCGCATTGCCGTTGCCCGGATTCGCGCTTCACGGATATCATCGATCGGTACGCCTGCGGCGATTGTGGCCAGCCGGCCACCGCACCACCCTGTTGGAGGTTCACCATGTTCGGCAGGAAAGCCACGCGGTTCAGTTTGTTGATCGGGTTCATCCTCGCCGGCGCCTGGTTGCTCGCCAGGCCGTCCGGGCCGGCCCCAGAGACGGCGCTCCGGCAGCAGTCGTTGCGCCAGGCGCTCGCGCCCGCTGTCCGCGGCGCCCCTGGCGTCGCCCAGCCGGTGACGCTGGAACCGATCACGCCGGTCGTGATCCGTGCCGCCGACATCCCGGCCAATGTGTACGATACGAACAACCAGTATGCGCGCTGGCTGCGCGGCGAGATCGACCTGGACGAGTGGGAATACCGCCGCTCGCGGGCCGAAGTGGCCGCCCTGCAGGCCGAGGCGCAACGCCTGGCCCCGAGCGCGGCCGTCCAGCGGGCGACGTCCGACCCTGGCCTGGCGGCCCCCACGCCGGGGGTGTCCTTCGATAGCCTCGACGTGACCGAATGCTGTGGCGGCGGCGCCAGCGTACCCCCGGACCCCCACCTGGCCGCCGGCCCGAACCACCTCATCGCGGCCGTCAACGTGGCGTTTGAGGTCTACGACAAGAGCGGCACCAGCCTGCTTGGGCCGACGACGTTTGTCAGCTTTTTCGCCCCCCTGGCGCCCTGTATCGCCGGCCCCAATGGCGCCTTCGATCCCACGGTCGTCTATGACGAGGAGGCCGACCGCTGGCTCATCGGTGTTGACGGCAACGGTACCCACTTCTGTGTGGCCGCCAGTACCGGCAGCAACCCCACTGGCACCTGGAACCTCTACATGGTGCCGGCACAGCCGATCGGCGGCGAGTTCCACGACTACCCGCACATGGGCGTCGGCGACGACTACATCGTCGTGGGCGCCACTCAGTTCGGCGGCGCCATTCCGGACTCGTTTGAGGGCCGCGTCTGGGCCCTGGATAAGGCG
>JBFGLK010000274.1:0-5179 GCA_041576195.1 Promineifilaceae bacterium (SeqCode) | reverse complement strand
GCGGCGACCTGGTGATGCTGCAGACCAGTAGCCTCGAGCTGGCGCTCAACGTCGCCGCCATCGACGCCGTGCACTTCCGCCGCGGCGAGGGCGGGATCAGCGGGGATCGCACCTATGGCTCGCTGCGGGCGTTTGCCGGCATGCTCGAGGACCTCGAGGCGTCGCTGGCGACCCTGCTGTTTGACTTCGCGCCGGGCACGTATGCCGTCTCCACCAACCCGGCTCCGCACGAAGCATTCCTGGAGGCGGACGATCAGCTGCACCATGTCGTCACCGACGGTATCGGCGCATGGCCCGTGGCCGAATCGCTTCCCCTCCGACCCGAGGCCGGCGACGCCGGGCCGGAGCCGGCGGCCGGGCTGTGGTGGCGCAACGACCACTATGAGGCGACCGTCGCCCCGGACGGCACGGTCATCGCCGGCGAGCAAGTGCTGGGTCGGCTGATCGTGTCCGAGGAAGCCGGAGACACGTATTCGGAAGCGTCCGGGCGCCAGTTGGCCGTCTTGGCGCCAGCGGCGGCGCCCGTCGTCGCAGCGCGCAGCGCCGCCCATCGCGACGTAGCCTATGCGGCGCTCTGGGAGGACGGCGAACGGCGAGTCGAGGCCCGTGTCCGGATCCGCTTCGATCGTTCGCCCCTCGTCCAGTGGCGGGTCGATCTCGACTCCCGCGGCGCCAATCTGCGCGTGGACATCGAATGGCTTACCCGCAGAGCGGGCCGCATCGCCGCCGGCATGCCGTTCGACCTCGTCGATCGGCCGGCGCGCGACAAGGATTTGCTTCCGCGGGACCTGCCTCCAACGCTCGCCAGCATCCTCCTGGGCCAGCGTGAGCTGAACCAGGTGGACGTGTTTCCGTTCCGCGACGTCGTGTCCGTGTCGGACGACGCGGGATCGACCGCCGTCATGGCTCGTGGCCTGCGCGCCTATCGAGCCTCTACCGACGGCAACGTACGCCTGCCTTTGCGCCGGTCCGTCGAGTGGCTGACCGCCGCCGATCTGGCGGATCGCGTCGGCGACGCCGGGCCTTTCTTCTACGTGCCCGACGCCCGTGAGGAGCGTACCGTCCGTCACGAGGTGGCCGCCGCCCCAGCGGCGCCGGATCCCGCCGATCCGGCGTTGCGCGCGCTGGTCGACAACTACCTCAACCCGCCCCTGATCGTGCGCGTCGGACCAGGTGCCGGCACGCGCCGCTCGTGGTCGCTCTGGCGCGCGCCGGTGCCGCTGGCCAGCCTCCGCCCCGATGGCGCCGAGATGCTGGCTCGCGTCTTCAATCCCTCGAACCAGCCGCTCCCCCTCCCTGAAGCCACGCCAGAGACGGATCTGGTCGGTCGCATCACCGGAATGGCCACGGCGATCGCGCCCCGGAAGATCGTGACGCTGCGGCTGCAGGCGGGCGACGGAGACGTCAGCGCCAGTGTGCCCGCGCCATCGTCTCCCGTGATCGACCTGCTCACGCCCCCGATGTGGCGCGTCGGCGACAATCTCGGTCGGCCCGATCCGGCCATCCTGGCGGAGTTGGCAGACAAGATCGCCGCCCTTGCGCCACGCCTCGACGAGTTGACGCGCCAGATCGAGGCGTCGCAAGGGGCCGACAGGATGCGGCTCCAGCATCGCTTTTTCGTCTTGAAGCGCGAGTCGCTGGAGCTCGAGCTCTCCTTGCTACTGAATCGGCGCAAGCAGGAGCAAGACGGTCGCCTGACACGGGCGTATCTCTACGAGCCAGATGCTGAAATTGCCGAGCTTGGCCTGGCCCTGAATGGCCTGCGCATCCGCCGCCGCATCTATGACTACGTGGTACAGGCGCTGTAGGGTGATGGGGTGAGTGGTGCCTGACTTCGCCCGGCACGCCGACCACGTGCGCCACATCGCCATGGCGGCCGTGGCCGCCGCCGACCCCGATCGCGTGGTCCGCTCCCATCTGCGTCGAGAGGGCCATGTCCTGCATTTGCCGGACGCCATCGTCGACCTCACGGCCAGCCGCGTCAGCCTGATCAGCTCGGGTAAGGCCGCGGTACCAATGGCCCAGGCCGCCGCCGACCTCCTCGGCGATGCGCTTGACGGCGGCGTGGTCATTGGTAAGGGCGAAGGGCCGGCGCTGCCGCCGCCGCTCGCCTATTACGCCGCGGATCACCCGCTGCCGACCCAGCGGAGCCTTGATGCCACGACGGCCGCGCTGGCGCTGGCAGCCCGGGCGGGAGCCGGCGACCTGGTGCTGTGCCTCGTTTCCGGCGGCACATCGGCGCTCCTGACGAAGCCGGAGCTGCCGTTGCCGGCATGGGGTGCTCTGAACGAGGCCCTGATCCGCTCCGGCTGTACCATCAACGAGATCAACGACGTTCGCCAGTATTTCGATGCCGTCAAGGGCGGCGGGCTGGCGCGGGCCATCGCCCCGGCTACCTGCGTGGCCCTGATCTTGAGTGACGTCATTGGCAATCGCCTCGAGCACATCGGCAGCGGTCCGACGGTCCCGATCGCGTCTGACGGCGGCCAGGTGCGATCAATCCTCACCCAGCCCCGGGTACATGACCGCCTCCCGCCCGAGGTACGCGCCCTCGTCGACGCCGCGCTGTCCGCCCCGTCCCGAGAGCTGGCGCCACCGGTCCCGCCACCGTCCAACCATATTGTTGGCGATGTGTCGCTGGCCGCCGGAGCCGCGGCCGCGGCCGCCAAAGAGCTGGGCTTCGCCGCCCGCGTCGCGTCCACGCGCCTTGTCGGCGAGGCACGGCGGCTCGGTCGCCTACTGGCCACGAGGGCCGGCGAGTTGCCGGCCGGTCGCTGTCTGGTCTACGGCGGCGAAAGTACGGTAACTGTGACCGGCTCTGGATACGGGGGTCGCAATCAAGAGATGGCTCTGGCCGCGGCGATTGCCTTGCACCGTTCGGCCGGCCGCGTCGTCGCGTGCTTCTCCACCGACGGCGACGACGGCACGCCGCCCCCGGGCCAGCCGCCGGTGGCCGGGGCCTTTGTCACAGGCGAGACCTTCGCCCTTGGCCGGGCGGCCACCGTGGATGCCAGAACGTGCCTTAACAACAACGATAGCTACACTTTTTTTGCCCGCGTGCCAGGCACCCACCTTTTCCTGCCTGCCGGCACCAATGTTAATGACGTGACCGTCATCCTGAGCTATGAATCTGACCCCTTCCCTTGAGGCCCGTCTCGCCGATTTGCTTCGCGTCATCTACGGACCTGAGCAGTCTCCCAAGGTCATGAGCGACGTCGTCGCCCTGATAGCCGCCTATGCGCAGCGCCTTCCCAGATCCCGAGGCGACGGGCGCCCGTTCGGCCCTGAGGACGCCGTCCTCATCACCTACGGCGACATGGTGCAGGCTCCGGACGAGGCCCCCCTGCATACGTTAGGCCGCTTCTTGCGTGACCAGGTCGGCGACGTGATCAGCGCGGTCCACCTCCTGCCTTTTTTCCCTTACTCATCGGACGACGGCTTCTCCGTCGTCGACTTCCTGGCCGTTGACCCGGCCCTGGGCGATTGGGACGATGTCGCCCGCCTGGGTGGCGCCTTTCGTCTGATGTTCGACGCCGTTATTAACCACGCCTCCGCGCAAAGCGATTGGTTTGCCCGATTCCTGCGCGGCGAGTCCCCATACGATCAGTACTTCCTCGCCGTCGATCCGACGCTCGACTGGTCCCAGGTCTTTCGTCCGCGGGCACTCCCGTTGCTGACCGAGTTCCAGACGGCGGGAGGGCCGCGGCACGTCTGGACGACCTTCAGCGCCGACCAGATTGACCTCAACTATCGAAGCCCGGCGCTGCTCCTGAAGATGCTGGAGATCCTGCTCGAGTACGTGCGGCGCGGCGCGGAGATTATCCGCCTGGACGCCATCGCCTTCATGTGGAAGGAGCCGGGCGGTCGCTGCATACACCTGCCGCAGACCCACGCCATCATCAAGCTAATTCGCGCCGTCATGGACGCCGTTGCGCCGCAGGTAGCCCTGGTAACCGAGACCAACGTGCCCCACCCGGAGAACATCTCGTACTTCGGCGACGGCAGCGATGAGGCGCAGATGGTGTACAACTTCAGCTTGCCGCCGCTGACGTTGCACGCCTTCCACACGGGCAGTGCCGACGCCCTCGCCGAGTGGGCGGGCGGGCTTGAGTTGCCCTCCGATCGCGTGACATTCTTCAACTTTCTGGCGTCGCATGATGGCATCGGTATCACGCCGGCCCGCGGCATTCTGAGCGCCAGTGAGATCGCGGCCCTGGAGGCCCGCGTCGAGGCGGCCGGAGGCCGTGTGTCGAGCCGGCTCCAGCCGGACGGGACGCAGATCGGCTACGAGCTAAACATCAACTACCTTGACGCCATCCTGGGCCCCGAGGCCAAGGATGAGCCGCCGGAGCACAAGGCGCGCCGCTTCCTGACGAGTCAGGCAATCATGCTGGCCTTGCGGGGCGTGCCGGGCATTTACTTCCACAGCCTGTTCGGCTCGCGCGGCTGGCCGGAAGGGGTCGAGGAGACCGGTCGGGCGCGGACGATCAACCGCGAGAAGCTGCCGCTCAGCAGGATCATGGCCGAGATACAGGGCCGGGACACCGTTCGCCGCCACGTGCTTGGCGGCTATCGAGAGCTACTGGCGCGGCGGCGGGCAGCGGGCCCGGCCTTTGACCCCTACGGACCTCAGGAGGTCCTGGCGCTCGACCCGGCCATCTTCGCCGTGCGGCGCGAGCCCAAGGCGGGCGGACGGGCGGTCCTCTGCCTGCACAATGTCTCGTCGGCGCCCACTCGTGTGGACGTGCCGGCAGCCGCGCACAGCCTGCCGGCGGGAGCCTCCCTGCGCGACCTTTTGGGACCGGAAACACGGACGGTACCGGCAGGCCGACGCCTGGATATCACTCTGGAACCGTACCAGGCCGCGTGGCTAACGCGAGCGTAAGGAGCAAACATGCGCATCGGAATGGTTTCGACTCGCCTCGCCGGAACAGACGGCGTCTCGCTGGAAGCCGCTAAGATGAGCCACATCCTGCGCGAGATGGGCCACATTGTCGTCGACTGTGCCGGCGAGCTCGACGAAGGCTCGCCGGGCCGGCTCATCCCGACCTTTCACTTCGAAGACCCGACCGCCCAGGAGCTGGGCAACCGCGCTTTCGCCGGGGATGTCCCGGACCCGGAGCTGCTACGGGCCATAGGTGACCAGGCACAGTCCCTAAAGGTGGCGCTGCAGTCGTTT
>JBFGLK010000273.1:0-5186 GCA_041576195.1 Promineifilaceae bacterium (SeqCode) | reverse complement strand
CGATTGAAGAGCCGAACGCGGACGCCGCGGTGACCCGCATCGACGCGGGAGACATCGACGTCTACGCCTTCGCCATCTCCAGCCCGAGCACCTTCGCCCGCATCCAGGAGTCGGACGCCATTGACTACTCCGTCTCCTACGGCTCCTACAACGAAATCTCAATGAATCCCGCCGAGTGCGCGGATGGCAGTTTCAACCCGTTTGTGGACACGCAGATTCGCGAGGCCGTGAACTGGCTGATCGACCGCGACTTCATCGTACAGGAGATCATGGGCGGTCTGGCGACGCCGCGTTACGTGCCGATCAACGGCGCCTCCGCGGACCGCGGTCGCCTGGCGGCGGAGATCCGGGCGCTTGAGGCTCAGTACGCTTACGACCTGGATCGCGCCAAGGCGGTCATCGACGAGCGCATGGCCGCTTTGGGCGCCACGATGGATGGCGGCGTCTGGACGTTCAACGGCGAGCCCGTCACCCTCGGCGCCCTCATCCGCACCGAGGACGAGCGCCTGCAGATCGGCGACTACGTCTCCAATCAGTTTGAGGACATCGGCTTCACAGTCGTGCGCGACTACAAGACCTCGGCCGAGGCCTCGCCCATCTGGCTGAGCGGCGATCCGGCCGAGTGCCTGTTCAACTTCTACACCGGCGGTTGGGTAAGCACCACCATCAGCCGCGATGCCGGCTTCGCCTTCAACTTCTTCTACACGCCGGCCGGCCTGGCTCGCCCGCTCTGGCAGGCCTACACGCCGACCGAGGAGTTCGCCGAGATCTCCCAGCGCCTGAACGACAATGACTTCACCACCCTGGAAGAGCGGACCGAGCTGTTCGCCCGCGCCTTGCCGCTGGCGCTGCAGAACTCAGTTCGCGTCTGGCTCCTGGACCGCACCTCCGTGTCCCCGATTCGCGCCGGCATCTCGGTCTCCTACGACCTCTCCGGAAGCGTCTACGGCTCATCCCTCTGGCCCTACACGCTACGAATCGGCGACACGATCGGCGGCTCGGTCACCTGGGCCTCGCAAAGCATCTTGACCGATCCGTGGAACCCTATCGGGGGTTCGAACTGGGTATATGACTCGGCTCTCTATCGCGCCACAGGCGAGTGGTCCTTCTACACCGACCCGAACACCGGCCTGACCTGGCCGCAACGCATTGAGAGCTTAAACGTTACGGCGAAGGAAGGGCTGCCCGTGGGCAAAACCCTTGATTGGGTAGGCCTGGACTTCGCTTCCGAGATCACGGTGCCCGAAGACGCCTGGGTGGACTGGGATGCCACCAACCAGGTCTTCATCACCGCCGCCGAAGGCTACACCGAGACGGCGACGGCGAACATGAAGGTCACCGTGACCTATCCGGCCGATCTCTTTGAGACGGTCACCTGGCACGATGGTAGCCCATTCAGCCTGGGCGACATGATCATGATGTGGATCCTGCAATTCGATCAGGCCAAGCCGGAAAGCGCGGTCTACGACGAAGCGCAGGCGCCCGGATTGGCCTCCTTCTTGTCCGCCTTCAAGGGCGTGCGTTTCACGTCCACCGACCCGGTCACGATCGAGTACTACACGGACAACTGGTCACTGGACGCCGAAACGGCAATCAGCAACCTGATCACAGCCTGGCCGTACTACTCCCAGGGCCAGGGCGCCTGGCACAACATGGCGATCGGCCTGTTGGCTGAAGAGAAGGGGCTGGCGGCCTTCACCTCGGCCAAGGCAACCGTCCTTGGGGAGGTCGAGCGGCTGAACTACATCTCTGGCCCGACCGTGGACATCCTCAACACGGAGCTCACGGAAGCGGCCGCGGCGGCGTATCTCCCGTACGCCCCGACCATGAGCCAGTACGTCTCCGCCGACGAGGTCGCCGCGCGCTATGCCAACCTGCAAGAGTGGTTCCGTCGTCGCGGTCACTTCTGGATCGGTACCGGCCCATTCTTCCTGCAGCGCGCCTTCCCCGTCGAAGGCACGGTCATCCTGGAGCGCAACCCCGACTTCCCCGATCCGGCGGATAAGTGGGCGCGCTTCGCCGCGCCGGCCATCGCCGTCGTGGAAGTGGACGGGCCTGGCCGGGTCACCATCGGCGACGAGGCGACCTTCGACGTCTTCGTCGACTTCGCCGACGCCCCGTACCCGGCGGCTGACATCGACTCCGTCAAGTACCTGGTGTTCGACGCCACGGGCAATCTCGTCTCCACAGGCGAGGCCGACGCGGTGGAGGATGGTCTCTACTCAGTCACCCTGGCCTCGGATGCCACCTCTGGTCTCGAGGCCGGCTCGAACCGGCTGGAGGTCGTCGTGGTCTCCAAGCTAGTCGCTCTGCCGAGCGTCGCCAGCTTCCAGTTCGTCACAGCGCCCTAGTTTCGACTAGTTACGCTTAGCCGCCCCGGAGGGACGTGTCTGGCACGTCCCTCCGGGGCTTTGTATAATGGGCGGCGTCGAATTGGTGCCGTGCCAATTCGCCCTGTCGTGGCCCCCCGCCACACGCCTGGAGAACGCGCCGAGACGAATCCTAGCCAGGGAGGCTGACCTATGAGCCAGGAAACCATTTCCCTTCGTGACTCCTTCGGGGTGGAGGTGGAAGCTATCGAGACGTCGTCGCGCAAGGCGACCACGACCGCCATGGTTCGGCTTTTCCGCTACACCGGAGTCCGTCTCCTGGCGCTGTTCGTGACCATCGTCGTCGGCGTCTACCTTACGATTCTTATCGCCAACATGGGTGGCTACGTCGACGATATCCGCAGGTCCCAGATTCGCGAAGTCATCGACCTGCAGGTCCTGGGCAACCCGGAGCTCCGGCTGATGCCGATCGCCGAGCGCAATGCGTACATCGCCGAGCAGGTTGCCATACAGGAACAGCGCCTTGGTCTCGATCAGCCATTCATCATCCGTAGCGGCCGCTACCTGGTCGACGCGATGACGCTCAACCTCGGATTTGCCGAGCAGCTCGTCAGCGATAGTGGTTCCCGCCAGGTCCGCCTGGTGATTATGGAGCGATTACCATCAACTCTGGTCTTATTTGGTACTGCGCAGCTCCTTTTGTTCTTCCTGGCCGTCTCGGCGGCCCTCGGCCTGTCCCGGCGCTATGGCAGCTGGTTCGACAAGCTGGCCATGGCCCTGGCGCCAACATCCGCGGCGCCAGGCTGGTTCTACGGAATCTTCCTCATTCTGTTCTTTGCCGCGCTGCTGAAAGTCCTGCCGTTTGGCGGGATGGTCATGGCCCCGCCCCCGGACAATCCCCTGCAATATGGCCTGAGCCTGCTGCGCCACATGGTCCTGCCGGTCACGGCTCAGATCATCAGCGCCGTCTTCCTCAGCATTTATAACTGGCGCACGTTCTTTCTCATCTTCTCCAGCGAGGATTACGTCGAGATGGCCAAGGCCAAGGGCTTGCCCGACAAGATGATCGAGCGTCGCTACGTCCTCCGGCCGACCCTGCCGACGATCATTACCAGCTTCGCACTGCTGTTGATCACGCTTTGGCAGGGCGCCATCATTCTGGAGACGGTGTTCAACTGGCCCGGTCTGGGGCGCCTCTACTTCCGGGCCATTGGTCTTTACGATACGCCGGTCATCGTCGCCATCACAGTCGTCTACGCCTATCTGCTGGGCTTCACGGTCTTTCTCCTGGACTTCATCTACGCCCTCGTGGATCCCCGCGTTCGCGTGGGCGAGGGGAGCAGTGGCCGATGAACGTCTTGCGCCGCAATCTCAGACAGCTCCGTCGTTATCCGTCCGCGGTCGCCGGCCTGGCTATCATCCTGGCGCTGATCGTCATCTCGGTCTACACGGTCATCACGATTCCCTACAGCGAGGCCATTCGCCTGTGGCGGGGCGGTGAAGGTGTCTGGGGCGAGAATCCCAGGAATGCCTGGCCCGTATGGTACAACTGGTTTACCAGTGAAGACCTGCCCGCCACCCTGGTCATCAACACGCTGGACGAAGACGTGACCAAAACGGTCGAGCGGACGTCCGACTCGACGATAGACATTCAGTCGACCTTCGCGTTCGACTTTGACTACGACGCCTTTCCCCCGGACCTGATCGTCTTCTTCACCTCGCAGTACCAGACCAAGCAGCCTTTTGTCTCGATGACCTGGATCACGCCCGACGGGCGCGAGATTCGCCTGGGGGATATCACGCCGCGGCGCTCGGACTCCTTCCGCGTCTCGCAAGAGAGTCGCCTGCAACGGCGCCTGGGCGGCCTGCCGCCGAATATTGGGCTCTTCGCGGACCCAGAATCCGATCCGCCGCGCCCGCTCAAGGGGACCTACCAGCTCGTCATCGAGGGCCTCGCCTTTGAGGAAGGCTCGAGTTTCGACGCGAAGATGGTCATGTACGGCCAGGTGCACGGCCTTGCCGGCACCGATCACCTCCGCCGCGACCTGATGGTCGCCTTGCTGTGGGGCACGCCCCTGGCCCTGGCCTTCGGATTGCTGGCCGCCGTCGGCACCACGGTCACCACGATGGCCATCGCCGCGATCGGCGTCTGGTTTGGCGGCGCCCTGGACAGCGCCATCCAGCGCATTACCGAGGTCAACCTCATCTTGCCACTGTTGCCGATCCTCATCATGATCGGCACCTTCTACTCGCGCAGCATCTGGGTCATGCTCGGGGTCGTCATCGTCCTGAGCATCTTCGGGGCGGCCATCAAGACATACCGGGCGATCTTCCTGCAGGTGCGCGAGCTGCCGTACATCGAAGCGGCCCAGGCCTACGGCGCCAACAGCAGGCGCATCATCTTCTCTTACCTGGTGCCCCGTATCCTCCCGCTCATCATCCCCAACCTCGTCATCCTGGTGCCATCCTTCGTCTTCCTCGAGGCGTCACTGGCTGTGCTCGGCCTCGGCGACCCGGTGCTGCCGACGTGGGGCAAGGTCATCCAGGACGCTAGCTCGCAAGGCGCCCTGTTCAACGGCTTCTACTACTGGATCCTGGAACCCAGCGTGTTGCTCATGTTGGCCGGCCTGGCCTTCGCTATGGTCGGCTTCGCCCTGGACCGGATCTTCAATCCCAGACTGAGGGAGCTTTAGCGTGAAGGCCATACGTGAGAACGAACTGCTTCGCGTCCGCAATCTGCGCCTACATTTCCGGGCCTCTCGCGGCGTCGTGCAGGCCGTCGATGGCGTCGACTTCGATTTGCCGCGCAACAAGGCCACCGTCGTCATCGGTGAGTCGGGCTGCGGCAAGAGCTCG
>JBFGLK010000272.1:0-5193 GCA_041576195.1 Promineifilaceae bacterium (SeqCode) | reverse complement strand
TCGCGCACGCCCAGCCAGCGGTGCAGCTCGGCCACGGCGCCTGTGGGCGCGGGCTCCGCTACGTGCGCCAGATCGCCAAGGAGTTCGCGAGCGGCGCGCTCGCGGAAGACCACGGGCGCGGGCCGGAAGCTGCCGTCGAGACAGGCCACCAGCGGCAGGTCAGCCAATAGCCGGCGCAAGTCATCGTCGTCTCGTAGGGCGCCGAGGCGGGCTGCCAACATGGCCACCAGCCGGTGCAGGGCATCGGAGGGCACGTTACCGGGGTCGGCGAGCGCCCGTGGCAACTGGCGTCGCAGGTAGATGTCGAAATCTAGCTCGCGCACCCCGAGATCGCGAAGAAACGCGCGCCGGCCGCCGACGGCGTCTGGCTCGACGATGCCGGCAAGCTGCAACGGATCCTCGAAGTCGCCCGGCAGGAACAGATCTTCCAGCGGCCGCAACGCGCCAGCCACCGGCACGATGGGCAGGCGCCGGATCTCTCCACGGAGGGCCGGGTCGTCAGCGAAGATTTCGATCTGGCGCGACTCCAGCCAGCGGAAGAGACCGGCCACGTCGAGCCTGCCCAGGCGCCACGCGTGTTCGAGCCGATCCACCGGCTGCTCGCGCAACCAGTCCACCGCGTGGCGCGCGCCGAATTCGGCCGTCAGGCTGCCGGGAAACGTATCGGCGGGCACCGTCTCGTGGAGCCAGTCTACCTCCGGGAACAGATCCCTTATCTCGGACCGGCCTCGATAGACGCGGTCCAGACGGGTCAGCGTCATCCGCCGGGTCAGTACCAGAGCACAGGGACGGAGAAGGGCCACGTCGTCCGGGAAAGCGGGGCGGCCGAGCAGACGATCCAAGACCCGCCAGAGGATGGGCCACGCTCCCGAGTCGCTCAAGGCCGCTGGGGCCGCGGCCAGAGGGACGGTGCCGACGAGTCCGACATCGGACAGGCAGGCGGCGACGTCGGCTACGCTCAGTGACGGCACGCCGACCTCTGGCCGCCCGAGGAGTTGATCGAACGGCGCCATGTCCGGATGCACGAGCGCCAGGCCGAGCGTCGCAAGGAGTGGGGCGGCCTTCGGTTCCACTCGCCCGGCCCAACGGCGGGTCTCGGCCGGGCGGCGCCAGCTATCGTCGAGCGTCTGGACGACGTTGGCGTCAGGCAGCCGCGGCGCCACTTCCCGCCAGAAGTCGCCCAGGACCTCCGGCGCCTCGCCGTTCACAGCCAGACGGGCCGTGTCGGCCACCTGCTGGAGCAACCGCCAGAGTCCCACCGGGCCAAGCTCTCGTGGCAGGTCGTCCAGGACCTGTCGCAACGCGGTCGCGGCAGCGCGCACGGCGGCCACGTTCCACTCCGCCTGGTAGCCGGCGTCTAGCTGGAGGCGCTTGCGGTCGCTCGTCGGGTAGAAATCGGCGTTAACGTGGAAAGGCAGAGGGGCCGGCTGCTCGAGGGGCAAGACGGCGAAGAGGTGCCCGCGAGCCAGGGGCTCGTCGAGGGGGATGGCCAGCCGCACATCGCTCCGTCGTTTGGCCTCGATCTGCCAGGGGTAACGCGTGCGGAGGGCTTCTGCCTCGACCGCGAAATCGGCGCGGGCGAGCAGCCAGCGGCGCGCTGTGCCGGCAGCGCGCAGCTGGAGTCGGTCGTCGCCGACACGCTCCCGGCTCACGTGCTCCACAAGCTCGCCGCGCCGCCGCACCTCAAGCGTTGTCAGCTGCTTCAAGAATAGGGCCGCGAGGCGGCTGGCCACGGCCAGATCGTGGGCCAGCGCGTCCAGTTGCCCCGGCAGAATTGCCGGTAGCCGCAGCGCACGGCGCACCGGGGACGCCGGATCCGTCGCCCAGGGCAGCCGAAAGGTTGTATTCTCCGTCTCGGCCGGGCGCTCCACGATCCGGCGCTCGGCGGCGGCGTCCGGCCGGATGGTCCAGTGCCGGCCGGCGGACAGGATCTCGGGGGCATCGGTCACCTGGAAGACGGCGACGAAGCCGAGCCCGAATGCGCCTGTTGTGCCGGCCTCGTCGCGCTTGCCGCCGCCGGCGAGCAGCCGCAGGCGATCGAAATCGGTCTGGCGGAAGACCCCATCGTTGGTCACGATCAGGGCCTCATCGGAGACGTCAAAGCGGATCCAGGAGCTCTGCGGCCTGCCGGCACTGTCAAGAGCATCGTCTGCGTTCTGGATTAACTCAAACGCCAGCGTCGCCGTGCCCTGGAAGTCCCGCAGCTGCCCCTCCAGGAATCCGAGGTAGCTGACGTCCTGGCTGAGGAAGGTCGGCTCGTCGTCGATCATGGGCGGAATATCTCCTGCGAGCGGTGCGCCACGGGGTGGGTCGGCGCCGGAATCCCGGGATGCCGTCTCCGTATTATGCCGGAAATGAGTTTGGCTGCGAACCGGAGGCGCCCGCGCGAGCGGAGCCGGCGCTGAGCAGGCGCCCCCAGGGCGGCTTGCATGCAATTCGGAGCAGTTGCGCTAGAATAGGCCGGTCAGGTGGCTTCCAGCGCGTTTCCCTGCCAGACCGGCAGTTCGAATATCGCCATGTGCCGCTGGCTACCTGGTGCAAGCCGCCCACTCGGGCTCTCAGCACAATCGAGGCTACTGCCGCATAGGAGACTGATCGATGAGCACGGCATTGAATCATAGAGACGAGGAGATCACCCTAAGTCGGACGCTGGGACTGGTCGATGTGACCATGATCGGCGTCGGCGCCATGATCGGCGCCGGGGTCTTCGTGCTGACCGGTATCGCCGCGGGCGAGGCTGGTCCGGCGCTCGTGCTGGCCTTCCTCCTCAATGGCATCGTGACCACGTTCACTGCCCTCTCTTACGCGGAGCTCGGCTCCGCGTTTCCCGAGGCCGGTGGCGGGTACCTCTGGGTCAAGGAAGGCATGGGCGGCACGCAGGGCTTCTTGGCCGGGTGGATGAGCTGGTTTGCCCACGCCGTGGCTTGCTCGCTTTACGGGCTGGGCTTTGGGCGCTTCGCCGTGGAACTCATTGCGATCGCCTATCCGGGCGTGGAGGAGTACGCGACTGCCCTGACCCTCGTCTTCATGGCGCTGATCGTCATCCTCTTCGCCTACATCAACACGCGCGGCGCCAGTGAAACGGGCATGGTCGGCAACGTCGTCACCGTGGCCAAGGTGATCATCCTCGGCATCTTCATCGCGTTCGGCATACGCGCGATGATCTTGCGCCCTAACCTCAACGTCTTCACCGACAACTTCATCCCCCACGGGCTCGGCGGTGTCTTTGTGGCCATGGGTCTGACCTTCATCGCGTTCGAGGGGTACGAGATCATCGCCCAGAGCGGCGAGGAGGTGAAGGATCCCATGCGGAACATTCCGCGGGCGATCTTCATCTCCATAGGCGTGGTTGTCGTCATCTATGCCCTGGTGGCTGTCGTGGCCATTGGCGCGGTTCGCTCGCCCGTTGCGGGGCAGGCGGTCTGGGACTATCTGGCCGAGGCGCGCGAGGTGGCCATCGTCCGGGCGGCTGAGCAGTTCATGGGAAGGTGGGGCGGTGTGCTTATCTTGATCAGCGGTCTGGCGTCCACGATGTCGGCCCTGAACGCCACCATCTACTCGTCGTCCCGGGTCTCCTTTGCCATGGGCCGCGACCACAATCTACCCGAGCTGTTCGGCCGCATTCACTCGCGTTTTCTGACGCCATACTGGGCAGTGGCCCTGTCGGCGGTCCTGATCATCGTCATGGCTATCGCCTTGCCCATCGATGAGGTCGCCAAAGCGGCAGACGTCATGTTCCTGTTCATGTTCGCCCAGGTGAACATCACACTCATGACGCTGCGCCGGCGCCGACCCGATCTGGAGCGCGGTTATCTGGTGCCGTTCTTCCCCTGGCCGGCCGTGATCGGCATCGTCACGAACATGGCACTGGCCATCTTCCTGGCCTTCGAGACGGGCCGTGTTGGCCTGGTGACCGCGGGCTGGATCGCCGGCGGGATGATGCTTTACTGGGGATACTTCCGCGGCAAGGAAGCCATGGAACGACCGAGTGACGTCGTTCACCAGGAGGCGCTCGTGTCGGTGAACTACTCTGTGCTGGTGCCCGTGGCGAACGAGTCCAACGCGGCCGAGCTGGGCCGTATCGGCGCCTTGCTGGCCAAAGAGCGCCGCGGCGAGGTGTTGGCGCTGAACGTGATCAAGGTGCCGTCGACCTTGCAGCTATCGGACGGGCGATTGTTCCTCAAGGAGCGCCGCCCAATCCTGGAAGGGGTGATCGCCGAAGCCAAGGAGTTGGATGTGCCCGTGCACACGATGCTCCGGCTTGGTCGATCGGTGCCGGAGGCGATCATCCGCACGGTGGCCGAGAACGCCAGCGACCTGCTCCTGTTTGGCTGGCCCGGCACTTCCGGCTCGAACGAGCAGCTCTTCGGATCGGTCATCGACCACGTGATCGCCAATCCACCGACGGACATCGCCGTGTTGCGCTCGCGGTCGTATGCGCGTCTACGCCGAATTCTTGTGCCGGTCGCCGGGGGGCCTAACGGCCGCCTGGCCCTGACCACGGCAATCGCCCTGGCTCGCAATGCACCCCAGGAGTGCGCCGTCGTACTGCTGCATGTCACGCTGCCGGGAACGGACGAGACAGCGGCGAAGGCGCGGGCGGAGAACGCGTTCCGCCGCGCCTACGAGGGTAACGACTACGACAGCATCGAAAAGCGCACGTTAGTCGCGTCCACGCCGCTGGAGGGCATCCTCACGGCGGCCACGGACTGCGACATGGTGGTCATCGGGGCGAGCAGCGAGCCCCTGTTCCGCAATCTGCTGATGGGCAATGTCGCGCAGCAGGTGGCCGAGCAGGCGCCGTGCCCCGTAATCATTGTCAAGCGTCGCAGCCCGGCTCTGGCCAGAGTGCTGCGCGAGACCGTGCTCCCGCCGGTGCGTCGGTCCTCCAAGCTGCGCGACCGCGCGGATTAGGCGCCTCCGGCGGGCTCAGCCGCCCGGGCGCCCGCAGCGTCCGGCCAACCCGGGGGGGAGCCGGCGTGTCACAGGAGCGACCTGCGTTGACGTCGTGCCGGCAGGCGACGAGGGCGCCTAGCCCCGCTCAGTCTGGCCGCATGGCCGCAAGGAGGCTTGGATGTACGAAACCGATCAGTACGAAGGCATGCTGGCCGAGACGATCACGTTGCCCGGAGCCAACGGCGAACTGATCAATGCCTACTTCGCCCGTCCCCTGGGACCCGGCCCGTACCCGGG
>JBFGLK010000271.1:0-5197 GCA_041576195.1 Promineifilaceae bacterium (SeqCode) | reverse complement strand
GCTCAAGCTCGTCGGCGAGTCCCTCTCCAGCGACCAGCTCGGCTTCATCTTCCCCAAGGGAAGCGACCTGGTCGGCCCGGTCAACGCCGCCCTCCAGGCCTTGCGCGAGAATGGCACCCTGGACGCCCTGGCGGAGCAGTACTTCTCGGGCGACTTCACGCTGACCTACGATGACATCGGCGAAGGCGCCTACGCGGAGGAAGGAGCCGAAGGCGCCCTGCCGGACCTGGGCGGCCAGGAGATCACCGTGGCGGTGGAGAACGCCTACCTGCCGTTCAACTACATTCGCCTGGACAACGGCGAGCCCGGCGGCTGGGACTACGACGCCATCGACGCCATCTGCGCCTTGCTCAACTGCACCCCCGTCTACGTCGAGGCGGCCTGGGAAGGCATGATCCAGGCGGTGGCGGACGGCCAATATGACATGGCCGCCGACGGCATCACCATCACCGAGGACCGGGCCCAGATCGTCGACTTCTCCGACGGTTACATCGCCGTGGAGCAGCGCCTGCTGGTTCGCAGCGGCGAGGACCGCTTCAGCTCCGTGGCCGACGTGCAGAACAACGCCGCGCTGCGCATCGGCACCCAGATCGGCACCACCAACTACGAAACGGCGGTGCAATACTTCGGCGCCGACCGCATCGAAGCGTTCGAGCAGTTCCCCTTCGCCGTCCAGGCCCTGCTGGCCGGTGACATCGACGTCGTCATCATGGACGAGACCGCCGGCCAGGGCTACGTCGGCAATAGCGCCGAAGAGCTCAAGCTCGTCGGCGAGTCCCTCTCCAGCGACCAGCTCGGCTTCATTTTTCCCAAAGGAAGCAACCTGGTCGGCCCGGTCAACGCTGCGCTCCAGGCCTTGCGCGAGAATGGCACCCTGGACGCCCTGGCGGAGCAGTACTTCTCGGGCGACTTCAAGCTGACCTACGACGACATCCAATAGCCGCCAAACGCGGCGGAGGGCCGGCCAACCATCGGGTTGCGCAGGCCTTTGAACACCGCGCCGGCACACTGACGTAGGCAGCCATAGCAGCGCCGGGCTCCAGCAGCCCGGCGCTGTTTTTGTTTGATCCGTGGTATCATTCTGCCGACGGCGGCATGAGATCAACGTGGAGGAGGGCTCATGGCAACCATCGAGGAACGAGGAGCCATCGATCGGCCGGAGTTTGGGGCGGGCTGGCGCGAATTCCCCTGGTGGCTGATCGCCATCATCGCATTCCTAATCCTGATGGGCTACCTCATGATCACGGTCGAGGAGTACTCGCGCGTCTTCGAATTCGTCGTTGGCAGGGTAAACAGCCCGTCGGTCCTACCGGATGAGGGTTTCTACGCTTTCATCGGCCAGGGCATCTCGATCACCATCTATACGACGCTGGTCGCGTTCATCGTGGCCATGGTGATCGGACTGGTGACCGGTCTGGGTCGGATCAGCAGCAACGTGCTGATCCGCAACATAGCCACCACCTACGTCGAGTTCATCCGCGGCGTGCCCACACTGGTGCTCATCTTCACGCTCGCGTTCGTGCTGGTTCCAGAGACAGTCAACCTGATTGGGCTGGACTACGTCTTGCCGATGAACACGCGGGCGCTCGTCGCGCTGGCGATCATCTATGGCGCCTTCCTGGCGGAGATCTTTCGTGCCGGCATCGAATCGATTCCGACCGGCCAGATGGAAGCGGCCCGCTCCGTTGGCATGACGTATGGCCAGGCGATGCGCTATATCATCCTGCCGCAGGCCATCCGCAACATCATGCCGGCACTGGGCAACGACTTCATCGCCATGCTCAAGGACTCCTCGCTGGTTTCCGTCCTGGCGGTGCGCGACATCACGCAACAGGCCCGGCTCTATGCCGGCAGCTCCTTCCGTTTCCGCGAGACCTACCTGGTGCTGACGTTCCTGTACCTGACCATGACGCTCGTCCTCAGCCTCATCCTGCGCTGGTCCGAGCGCCGACTGAACCAGGACCGCTAACCGGGCGCCGGGCCGTCCGGCCGATTGGGAGAACGTCACATGAACACAGCCATTATTCAAGTGGAGAAGCTGCACAAGTACTTCGGCACGATTCGCGCGGTCATCGACGTGAACCTGGAGATTCAGCGCGGCGAGGTGGTGGTCATCGTCGGGCCAAGCGGCTCGGGCAAGAGCACCGTGCTGCGCTGCATCAACCACCTGGAAGTGCCGACGCAGGGAGCGGTCTTTGTGGACGGGGTGCACCTGGAGGACCGCGCCACGGACATCAACGAAGTGCGCGCCGAGGTCGGTATGGTGTTTCAGCAGTTCAACCTGTTTCCGCACCTGACGACCCTGGAAAACATCACCATCGCCCAGCGACTGGTGCGCAAACGCAGCAAGAGCGAGGCCATCGCCAACGCCCGCCAACAACTCGAACGGGTGGGCATCCCGGAAAAGGCGGACGCCTACCCGCGCCAGCTTTCCGGCGGCCAGCAGCAGCGCGTGGCCATCGCCCGCGCGTTGGCCATGAACCCCAAGATCATGCTGTTTGATGAACCGACCAGCGCCCTCGATCCCGAGATGATCAAGGAGGTGCTCGACGTCATGCTCGACCTGGCGCGCGAAGGCATGACCATGGTGGTCGTGACCCACGAGATGGGCTTCGCCCGCGCCGCTGCCAGTCGCGTCGTCTTTATGGACGATGGCCGGGTGGTCGAGGTGGCCAGGCCGGACGTCCTCTTCAACAACCCGAAACACGAGCGGACGAAGCTGTTCCTGAGCAAGATCTTGCAGCATTAGGTGGGGATGATGGACGAGCCTACGCCCGGATTCGTGCCCTTGACCGACTTCAAGACCTACAGCGAGACCGAGATGTTGCGCCGTGCCGTCGCCTTCCAGGAGGAGATGAGCCGGCGACGGACGGTGCGCCACTTCTCCGACCGGCCGGTGCCACTCGTCGTGATCCAGCAGTGCCTGCGGTCCGCCGGCGCCGCGCCAAGTGGCGCGAACCTGCAGCCGTGGCAGTTCGTCGTGATCACCGACCCCGAGGTCAAGCGCCGCCTGCGCGAGGCGGCCGAGGCTGAGGAGCGCGCGTTCTACGCGTCCCGGGCACCACAGGCGTGGCTGGACGTCCTGGCACCGTTGGGCACCGACGCCAACAAGCCCTTCCTGGAGACGGCGCCCGTCCTCATCGCCATCTTCGCCCAGGCCTACGGAATGGCCCCTGACGGGGGCCGGGTCAAGCATTACTACGTGCAGGAGTCGGTGGGCATCGCCACCGGCTTCCTGCTGGCCGCACTGCATCACGCCGGGTTAGCCACGCTGACGCATACGCCGAGCCCGATGGGCTTTCTCAACGAGATCCTCGATCGCCCGGAGGAAGAGCGTCCCTATTTGCTGCTTGTGGTCGGCTATCCGGCCGAGGGGGCGCGGGTGCCGGATATCCGGCGCAAGCCGCTCGACGAGTACGTCACGTTCGTGCCGGCACCCCCACCGGACGAACCAGCGCCCGACCCGCCCGAGCCGGCCGCGGAGCTCGACGATGATGACGATTGCGCCGCGGGACGCCCAGGCCCCGCAGGTCTGAGAAACCTGCAGGGTCATTGAGAAGAAGCCTACCGGGCCGGCGCGGTCCGCGCCATAGACACTTGGTCTGGCTTTGCGCGGCCCTTGGGCGCCGCCCCGCCGGTTTGAGAAACCCGTGCGGTCCACTATAATGGCCGCCACGAGGAACTCGATGACCATCCCCTCTCTGGAAACGATCGTCACCTACGCCACCATCCTGGTGGCGATCCTGGGCGCCCTATTGGCGGCCATCTGGCTGAGCCTGGTCATCTGGACCTTCCGCGACATGCGCCTGCGCTCGCGCGATCCGTTCGCCCAGCTGTTCGCCGCGCTGGTGGTGGCCATCCTGCCGCTTGCCGGCATCCTCATCTACCTGATCCTGCGCCCGCCCGAGACGCTGGCTCAGGTCTATGAGCGGGCGCTCGAGGAAGAGGCCCTGCTGCAAGAGATCGAGGAACGCCCCCGCTGCCCCGGGTGCTCGCGCTCGGTCGAGTCCGGGTGGATGATCTGCCCTCATTGCCACACCCACTTGCGCCACCGCTGTCCCGATTGCGACGGGCTGCTAGAGCTGCACTGGAGCCTGTGCCCCCATTGCGGCAACATGCACCTGCCGATACTCGCCGGCGAGGACGACGAAGGCCTGGTCCTCGACGACCCCGCGGATTTGGAGGCGCCGTCGGCGGCGTACGACGATTCGTGGCCCGTCGGCGACGAGCCCAGACCACTCTCGGCGCGCGCCGAATAGCAGCCCCCATCACGATCCCCACCCGGCGCCGTGTAGCGCTGACCAGGCCCGAGCCGCGCTTCCTGCTTGTCGCCCCAGCGCGCCTCCCCGCATTGCGCCGGTGCTGGTCAACGCCTCCCTGGCCTATTCTTTAAGCTTTCCCGCCCTCTCAGCGCGCCCTACAACCGATTCCCTAACATGTATCGGTTGGCCCATCCCGCCTCAGCGGTTAGGGTCGCCTCTGCCGGCGATCGTTGACAGGAGTGTGCGACCTGCGCACTCTGGGGCGCAACGGGACCCTCCCCAAAAAAGCGAACGAACGCGCCAGGCTATCCTCCGGCCACTGCCGCGCCTGCTTGCAGCGCGCCGCGCCCCGCCAGCGCCAATTCGGCGGCGATTGTCTGCCTGCTGCCGGCATCCAACGCCGTCCGCAATGGCGCCTTAAGCTCGTACCAAAGATTGGTCTTCTAGGCTCCTGCTGGGCCAATCGCCGTCCGGCGCCCGTCGCGCCTGGTGACGTGGTGCACGAATTGAGCCACGAGGGCGGGAAAGCCGAAAGTCGCAAGATGCTTCCGATTCCGCAGAAGCAACAGCTCACGTTTTCAATGGTTTTGCATCGCACTGAAGGAGTGGACAGACTCGATGAACACTGACGACCGCAATGGCGCAAATTCGCGCGGATTCTCATTTCTCCGGCATCGATCTTTGGCGATTACGGTAGCCACGATAATCATTCTATTCGTGGGCATCCCCGCGGCCATGTCGGAAGGGGGTGACTTCTCGATCGACTTTGCCGCCGCCGCGCCCTTTACCTACAACCACGCGACCGGCGGCGGTGCTTTCAATGACGGCACCATTGGCAAGGCCAACGATGTGGTTGAGTCGCTGGAAGGTGGCGAGTTTACCTGTGACGACACCGTTACCTACTTCACCAAGATCGTGGTGGGTGGCGACGGTAG
>JBFGLK010000270.1:0-5200 GCA_041576195.1 Promineifilaceae bacterium (SeqCode) | reverse complement strand
TATCAGCAGCGCCAGATCCTGGAGGACAACCCATTCGCCTCGATCGACGCCAACGGCGTGGGCAAGCTGATGCGCATCGCCGTGGAGCTGGGTCGCCAGACCCGGCCGGATCTCGAGATCGGCATCTGCGGCGAGCACGGCGGCGATCCCAAGAGCATTCTGCTCTGCCATCAGCTCGGTCTCAACTACGTTTCGTGCTCGCCGTTCCGGGTCCCGATCGCCCGGCTGGCAGCGGCGCACGCGGCCCTGAACGAAGTATGAAAGGGGAGGCAGATATGGCCAAGCCAACACAGTATGTGACCCTTGACGCCAACGAAGCGGTGGCCCAGGTGGCCCACCAGGTCAATGAGGTCATCGCCATCTATCCGATTACGCCCGCCTCGCCCATCGGGGAGTGGGCGGATCAATACTCGGCCGAGGGGCAGACGAACATCTGGGGTTCGGTGCCGCTGGTCGTCGAGCTGCAGTCGGAGGGCGGTGCCGCTGGCGCCGTCCACGGCTCGCTCCAGGCCGGCGCGCTGACCACGACGTTTACCGCCTCGCAGGGCCTGCTGTTGATGATCCCCAACATGTACAAGATCGCGGGCGAGCTGACGCCAACGGTCTTCCACATCGCCGCCCGCTCGCTGGCCGCCCAGGCGCTCTCGATCTTCGGCGACCATAGCGACGTGATGGCCGCCCGCAACACGGGCTTCGCCCTGCTGGCCTCCAACTCGGTGCAGGAGGCGACGGACTTCGCCCTCATCGCCTCCGCGGCCACGCTGGAGGCGCGCATCCCGTTTCTGCACTTCTTCGACGGCTTCCGCACCTCGCACGAGGTGAACAAGATCGAGCCGTTGAGCGTCGACGTGCTGCGGGCGATGATGAACGACGAGCTGATCCGGGCCCACCGCGAGCGCGGGCTCAGCCCGGACCACCCGGTGATCCGGGGCACGGCCCAGAACCCGGACGTCTACTTCCAGGCCCGGGAGAGCGTCAACCCGTTCTACCTGGCCACCCCGGACGTGGTGCAGCGGGCGATGGATCGCTTCGCGGCGTTGACCGGGCGCCAATACGGGCTATTCGAGTACGTGGGCGCGCCAGATGCCGAGCGGGTCATCGTCCTCATGGGCTCCGGCGCCGAGACGGCGCAGGAGACGGTGGAGCACCTGGTCGGCCAGGGCGAGAAGGTCGGCGTGATCAAGGTGCGGCTCTACCGCCCGTTCGCCGAGGCCGCGTTCCTGGCGGCGCTGCCGGCATCCGTCAAGGCGATCGCCGTGCTCGACCGCACCAAGGAGCCCGGCGCCAGCGGCGAGCCCCTCTACCTGGACGTGGTGAACGCCGTCGTCAGCGGCCTCGCCGATGAGACAGCCCCGTTCGTCACGATGCCGCGCCTCATCGGCGGCCGCTATGGCCTCTCCTCCAAGGAGTTCACGCCGGGCATGGTGATGGCCGCCTTCGCCGAGCTGAGCCAGGCGAAGCCCAAGAACCACTTCACCATCGGCATCCACGATGACGTCACCCATACCAGCCTCGACTGGGACCGGACGATCGACATCGAGCCCGACGACGTCGTGCGGGCCGTCTTCTATGGCCTGGGCTCCGACGGCACCGTCGGGGCCAACAAGAACTCCATCAAGATCATCGGCGAGGACACGCCCAACCACGCCCAGGGCTACTTCGTCTATGACTCGAAGAAGGCCGGCGCCGTGACCGTGTCGCACCTGCGCTTCGGGCCGCGGCCGATCCGCTCCACCTACCTGATCCAATCGGCCAACTTCGTCGCCTGCCACCAGTTTAGCTTCCTGGAACGGTACGACGTGTTGCGCCTGGCGGCGCCCGGCGCGACGTTCCTCCTTAACAGCCCCTATGGGCCGGAGGAGGTGTGGGACCATCTGCCGCGCAGCCTGCAGGAGACGATCCTGGAGCGGGACATCCGCTTCTACGTGGTAGACGCCCTGGCAGTGGCCGAGGAGACGGGCATGGGGCGGCGCATCAACACGGTGATGCAGACCTGCTTCTTCGCCCTGAGCCGGATCCTGCCGCGCGATCAGGCGATCCAGGCGATCAAGGACGCGATCGAGAAGACCTATGGCAAACGGGGCGAGGCGGTGGTGCAGAAGAACTTCGCCGCCGTGGACATCGCCCTGGCCCACCTGCACGAGGTGCAGGTGCCGGCACAGGCCACCAGCCAGTGGGAGCGCCCGCCCATCGTCCCCGAGCACGCGCCCGAGTTCGTCCGCTCCGTCACCGCCCGCATCATCGAAGGCCTGGGCGACTCGCTGCCAGTGAGCATGCTGCCCATCGACGGCACCTATCCCACCGGCACGACGAAGTGGGAGAAGCGCAACATCGCCACCGAGATCCCGGTGTGGGATGAGGAGATCTGCATCCAGTGCGGCAAGTGCGTCTTCGTCTGCCCGCACGGCGTCATCCGCATGAAGGTGTTCGACAAGGCGCACCTCGAGGGCGCGCCGGCCACCTTCAAGGCGGTGGACGCCCGCTACAAAGAGTATGGCGACCGCCTGTATAGCCTCCAGGTCGCCCCGGAGGATTGCACCGGCTGCACGCTCTGCGTGGAGGTCTGCCCGGTCAAGAACAAGCGCCAGCCCAAGTTCAAGGCGATCAACATGGCGCCGCAGGCGCCGCTGCGCGACCCGGAGCGGGCGAATTGGGAGTTCTTCCTCGGCCTGCCGACCGTGGACCGCAAGGATCTACCTCTGAACCAGGTGAAATACTCCCAGTTGCTCGATCCTCTGTTTGAGTTCTCCGGCGCCTGCGCCGGCTGCGGCGAGACGCCGTACATCAGCCTGCTCAGCCGCCTCTTCGGCGATCGCGCCCTGATCGCCAACGCCACCGGTTGCTCCTCCATCTATGGCGGCAACCTGCCCACGACGCCCTACGCGCAAAACGCCGACGGGCGCGGGCCGGCCTGGTCCAACTCTCTCTTCGAAGACAACGCCGAATTCGGCTTTGGCATGCGCGCCGCCCTGGACCAGCGGCTGGTGGCGGCCACCAACCTGCTGCGCGATCTGCGCTCGCTGGTCGGCGAAGAGCTGGCCCACGCCGTGATCTACGCCGAGCAATCGGACGAGAACGAGATCCAGCTGCAGCGCGGGCGCGTCTCCGAGCTGAAATACCGCCTCCAAGAGCTGATCGGCGACACCAGCGACGGGCTGACCCTGTCGCGGCTGCAAAACCTGCTGAGCATGGCCGACATCTTCGTCAAGAAGAGCGTCTGGATCGTGGGCGGCGACGGCTGGGCCTACGACATCGGCTACGGCGGCCTGGACCACGTGCTGGCCTCGGGCCGCAACGTGAACGTCCTGGTGCTGGACACCGAGGTCTACTCGAACACCGGTGGCCAGATGTCCAAGGCCACGCCGCGCGGCGCGGTGGCCAAGTTCGCCGCTGCCGGCAAGCCGCTGGCCAAGAAGGACCTCGGGCTGCAGGCCATCGGCTACGGCAGCGTCTACGTGGCCCGCATTGCCTTCGGCGCCCGCGACGCCCAGACGATCCGCGCCTTCCTGGAGGCCGAGGCCTACGAAGGCCCCGCGCTGATCATCGCCTATAGCCACTGTATCGCCCACGGCTATGACATGAAGTTCGGCCTGGAGCAGCAGGCGGCGGCGGTCGACTCGGGCTACTGGCCCCTCTATCGCTACAATCCCGACCTGGCCGCCGGTGGGCAAAACCCATTCCAGCTCGACTCGAAACCGCCAAAGCTGCCGCTGGACAAGTACATCTACCGCGAGGGCCGCTATCGCATGCTCACCCAGAGCCAGCCCGAGCGGGCGGCCAAGCTGCTGGAGCTGGCCCAGGAAGATGTCAAGCACCAGTGGGAGACCTATCAGCGCCTGGCAAATGGGACCGGGGACTAGGTAGGGAACTGGGATCAGGGACCGGGGATCAAGCCCCGATCCCGGTCCCTGATCCTCACGCAGGAGACACACATGGACCTGACAACCACTTTTCTCGGACTGCACCTCAAGAACCCGCTGGTGCCCTCCGCCTCGCCCCTGTCGCGGGAGATCGGCAGCCTGCGCCAGCTGGAAGACGCCGGCGCCGGGGCGATCGTGCTCTACTCGCTCTTCGAGGAGGAGATCAACCGGGAGAGTCAGACGCTCGACCGCTACCTGACCGAAGGGACCGAGAGCTTCGCCGAGGCGATCTCCTACTTCCCGGAGCAGCCCGCCTACCACGCCATCGGCCCGGACGCCTACCTGCACCACATTCGGCGCGCCAAGCAAGCGCTGAGCATCCCGATCATCGCCAGCCTGAACGGCGTCTCCACTGGTGGTTGGGTTCGCTACGCGAAATATATCGAGCAGGCGGGCGCCGACGCTCTGGAGCTAAACGTCTATTACGTGCCCACCAACCTGGACCTGACCGCGGCCGAAGTGGAACAGATCTACCTGGACGTCCTGCGCGACGTCAAGGCGTCCGTCTCCATCCCCGTAGCCGTCAAGCTGGGCCCCTTCTTCAGCGCCATGGGCAATATGGCCAAGCAACTCGCCGACGGTGGCGCCAACGGCCTCGTCCTCTTCAACCGCTTCTACCAGCCCGACCTGGACCTGGAGAACCTGGACGTCGTGCCCAACCTCGTGCTGAGCAACGCCAGCGAACTGCGCCTGCCCCTGCGCTGGATCGCCATCCTCTACGGGCGGATCCAGGCCGACCTCGCCCTCACCACCGGCGTGCACACGGCCCTGGACGCCCTCAAGAGCGTGGCCGCCGGCGCCGCCTGCGTGCAGATGGCCTCCACCCTCCTGCGCAACGGCCCCGTGCGGCTCACCACCATCCTGACCGAGATGCGGCAGTGGCTCGTGGAGCACGAATACGAGTCGCTGGACCAGCTAAAGGGCAGCCTCAGCCAGATCCACTGCGGCGCGCCGGCCGCCTTCGAGCGGGCCAACTACATCCGCGTCGTCGGCTCCTATGACGCCGACCTGATCGACACCCTGCGCACGTCGACGCCGTAGCCCAACCCAATCCTCATCCCCCCAATACCCCCGAGACCCCGCGGTTCTAATGGAGCTGCGGGGTCTGCGGCGTCCCGCCTCGGCCGCTGCAACTCCCCCCGCCTCGCTGCGTATAGGCCCTTGAGACGGCGGCCGACCGATCCGGTCCGCCCGCCGACTGCGACCGTCAACGCGCCGGGCCCCAAGGTCCGGGCGAAGAAGGAAGGACGCCCAATGGAAAAAAAGAAACTGACCCGCTC
>JBFGLK010000269.1:0-5204 GCA_041576195.1 Promineifilaceae bacterium (SeqCode) | reverse complement strand
TGAACACAACGAGCTCGGTGGCTACATGGCTCGCATGGCGCCCCTCGTGGACCAGCGATATCCCATCGTCGACATCGGCGGCGGCCTGCCGGCCGTAGCCGCTCCATTTGCCCACCCCCCATTCACCTGCGTCTTGCCCTAGCATCACCGAGGTTCGGTGACAGTTGTCACTCGAGCGGCCGGGGCCGATCCATCATGCTGTGGACGGGCCGGGCGTCTAAGCCGGCCGCGCCGGCCTGCACGCGGGTGGGCGCTTGTGGGTGCCGCCTGGCGACCTGAATCAGATGGGCCGGCAGGGCAGGAGGTGCGCCATGGCCACGCATGTCGCTCGAGAGACCAGTGAGCTGAGGCTGCTGACCCGGGCCATCGCCATCCTGGCGTTGCTCACCGGCCTGGTGTACGGACGGGCGATACTGGGTGGGAGCCTGGCCGGAGACGATCCCGGCGCGGCCGCCGGGGAAACGCTGTTACTGCTCACCGCCCTTTGCCTGGCCTGCGCCGGCTTGCTGGCGGCCTGGCGGTGGGAGGGCAGTGGCGGTTTGATCGCCGTGGCCGCCGGCTTCATGCTTGGGGCGCTGGTCTTCCGCGCGGCCGAGCACGGCCCCGCCTCGATGAGCCTTTTCTACGGCTCCCCATTCGTGATCGCTGGCGCCATGTTCGTCGCCTGTTGGTGGCGCTGTCTCGGGGTCAGGCCGGGCAACGACTAGTACAGAGGCTCCATCATCACATAATCCAGCCAGGCAGTGGCTCTGCGCGTTTCGCCACGCGCCACCTCACGGTATCGTTGCCGCAGGCTCGCGGTGACGGGTCCCACGCGACCGTCGCCAATTTCCCGGAAGTCGATCTCCCGAACGGCCGCCACATCGGTGGCCGTGCTGCAGCCGAACGCCTCGTCGGCCACATAGAGCATATCGCGTGAGATCGGCTGCTCGACCACTGATAACCCGACGTCCGCGGCCAGGGTCAAGACGGTATCGCGCGCGATACCCTCCATGCCGGGTGCGCGGGGCGTCGTGTGAAGCGCCCCGTCACGCACCAGGAATAGGTGCTCCCCCGTGTAGGCCGCCACATACCCGTCGGGATCCAGCAGAATCGCCTCGTCGCAGCCCGAGCGCCTGGCCAGCGTCCTGGCCAGTACACTGTCGACGTATTGCCCGGTAATCCCGGCCCCGGTTCTACCGGCTCGCGGTGAGTGCCGGGTGAATGACGACACCATGACGCGCCCTGCGCCTGCCGCCGCGTCGTCTCCCGTCCGGGAGAAGCGCCAGGTGACAATCGCCAGGGCCGGGCGGTAGTCGTCCAGGTTTAGCTGCAGCGGGCCCCGGAAGTAGAGGATGGGACGCAGGATGCAGTCGTCAAAGCGGTTGGCAATCACGGTGCGCAGGACGGCCAGGCGCAACTCGTCCAGCGTGTACGGGACGAGGTCTGCCGGCACGCCGAGGATGTGAATGGCATCCAGGAAGCGTCGCAGGTGATCGCGCAGGCGAAAGACGGCCGGCCCGCGAGGGGTGGCATGGCAGCGTATGTCCTCGAAGACGCCGGGTCCGTAGTGCAGGGTAGGGTTCAGGAGGTGCACCGTCGCCTGGTCGTCGGGCACGAGCTCGCCGTCCAACCAGACGTAGTCGGCCCGGCGCTCACCGTTGCTGGCACCGGACTGGTGCGCCGCCAAGGCCAGCGGCCTATGGCCGTTGCCGTTTGGGTAGGTGGGGTGGGGGTTCATCTTCTCTTCTCCTCTCTTCTTTCCGGTGCGCCCTGTTCAACCGGGCGACCTAGCTCGTGGCCAGGGCGTCCACAATGCGGCCGGTCATCGCGGCGGTGCCCAGCGCAGGCGCCTGCCCCCGGGCCAGATCGGCCGTACGCTCGCCGGCGGCCAACACGCGCGCCACGGCCGACTCGACGGCGGCGGCCTCCGCCGTCAGACCCAGGGAGTGGCGGAGCAACAGAGCCAGCGACAGAATCGTGCCGATCGGGTTGGCCAGCCCGCGGCCGGCGATGTCCGGCGCCGAGCCGTGAATCGGCTCGAACAGGCCGCGGGGCAGGCCGTGTCGGTTGCGCCCCTCGCCCAGCGAGGCCGACGGCAGGTTGCCGAGCGAGCCCGACAGCACGCTGGCTTCGTCCGTCAGGATATCGCCGAACAGATTGCCGGTGACGATGACGTCGAAGCTGGCGGGCCGGGTCAGCAGGTGCATGGCCGCGGCGTCGACCAGCAGGTGCTCCAGCGCCACGTCCGGATAGTCGGCGGCGACCTCGATCACCGTCTGCCGCCAGAGGCGCGAGCTCTCCAGGACGTTGGCCTTGTCCACTGTCGTCACGTGGCCGCGCCGCTGCCGGGCGGCAGCAAACGCCGTCCGGGCCACGCGCCGGATCTCGCTCTGGCGGTAGACCATGGTGTCCACGGCCTCGAGCTCGCCGTCCACCACGCGCCGTTCCCGTGGCCTGCCGAAGTAGATGCCTGACGTCAGCTCGCGCACGACCAGGAGGTCGACGCCGGCCAAGCGGTCGGCCCGCAAGGGCGAGGCGTCGACCAGATCGGGGTGCGGCTGGACTGGGCGCAAGTTGGCGAAGAGGCCTAACTCCTGACGGATCCGCAGCAGCCCCTGCTCGGGGCGCACGGGCGCCGTGGGATCGTCCCAGCGCGGACCGCCGACCGCGCCAAGGAGGACCGCGTCGGCCCGCCGGCAGGCCGCCAGCGTCCTGTCGGGTAGCGACGAGCCGGTGGCGTCGATAGCCGCGCCGCCGATGGCCTGCGTCTCGGTCGTGACGGCGTGATCGAACCGTGCGGCGACCACTTCCAAAACGCGCCGGGCCGCGTCCACGACCTCGGGCCCAATGCCGTCTCCGGGCAGGAGCACGATGTGCGCTTCCATCCGCGTTCTCCCGTCTTCTCGCGCGCGTTTTTGCGCGCGTTTTTGCGCGCGTTCTCGCGCGCGTTCTCGCGCGCGGCTGCCAGCAACCGCCGGCTTACGTCGGCGCTCCGTTAAGCAGGGCATACTCCAGGCTGTCGGCCAGCGCCTGCCAGCTAGCCTCGATGATGTTCGTGCTGGCGCCCACGGTGCTCCAGCGCTGGGACCCACTGACGCTATCGATCAGGACGCGCACCGACGCCGCGGTGCCACGCTCGCCGTTCAGAATGCGCACCTTATAGTCGGCCAGTTGCACGGCGGCCAGGGCCGGATACGGCTCGCAAAGGGCCTTGCGCAAGGCGGCGTCGAGAGCGCTGACCGGGCCATTTCCCTCGGCAGCCGTGTGCATCAGCCGGTCGCCAACGCGCACCTTGACCGTGGCGTCGGCGGCGATGGCCCCTCCCTGGCCGTGGCGAATGAACACGGTGAAGTCCTCGAGCACGAACGGGGTGCGATAGTCGGGCCGCAGTCGCTGTAGCATCAGATGCAGCGACGCCTCGGCGCTCTCGAAGGCAAAGCCTTGAGCCTCCAGGTCCTTGATTCGGCCCAATACTTCGCGCGCCCCGGCGGAGTCGACGTTGATGCCGAACTCGGCCGCCTTGTCCAGCACGTTGCCCCGGCCGGACAGCTCGGAGACGACTGTGCGACGTTCGTTGCCCACCTGCCCCGGATCGATGTGCTGGTAGCTGCGCTCGTTGCGCCGCATCGCGGCCACGTGAATGCCCCCTTTGTGGGCGAAGGCGCTGGCGCCGACGAACGGCTGGTGGGTGTCCTGGGGCAGGTTGACGAGCTCGGCCACGAAGCGCGACAGTTCGGTCAATCCGCGCAGCCGGTCCGGGGGCACACACATAAGGCCCATCTTGAGCTGCAAATCGGGGATGATCGTGCAGAGGTCCGCGTTGCCCACACGCTCGCCGTAGCCGTTGATCGTGCCCTGGACGTGCACGGCGCCGGCCCGCACGGCAGCCAGCGTGTTGGCCACGCCACAGCCGCCGTCGTCGTGGGTGTGGATGCCGATGACCGCGTCGGGCAGGGCGTCGACGACCTGGCGCGTGATCGCCTCGACCTCCCAGGGCAGGCTGCCGCCGTTGGTGTCGCAGAGCACGACGACGTCGGCGCCCGCCTCGGCGGCGACGCGCACCGTCATCATGGCATAGGCCATGTTGGCCTTGAAACCGTCGAAGAAGTGCTCGCCGTCGTAGATGACCTCCCGGCCCTGGGCTTTCATGTAGGCGACGCTCTCGGCGATCATGGCCAGGTTTTCTTCCGGGTCGGTCTCCAACACGTCGCGGACATGCAGATCCCAGCTCTTGCCCACGAGGGTGACCACGGGCGTCTCGGCGGCGAGAAGAGCCGCCAGATTGGCATCCTCTTCGGGCCGACAGCCTTTGCGGCGGGTCGAACCGAAGGCGGCCAAACGCGCGTGCTGCCACGGCATGTCACGGGCGGCGGCGAAGAAGCTGGCGTCCTTGGGGTTCGAGCCGGGCCAGCCGCCCTCGATGTAGTGCACGCCGAACGCGTCCAGGTGGCGGGCGATGGCCAGCTTGTCGTGGAGGGAGAGGGCGATGCCCTCGCGCTGCGCGCCGTCGCGCAGGGTCGTGTCGTAGATGGATACCGGGTGGCGCATACGCCCTCCTCTGGCCGGAAGCGGCGGGCTATTTGCCGGCAACGCGCTCGTAGGCGGCGATGGCCGGCGCCTGGCGGAGCAGGTAGCCGAGCTGGTCGATCCCTTGCAGCAGGCAGGTCTTATTGAAGCCGTCGATGGGAAAGGGGATCGCGGGACCGCCGGGCGGCGTGACGGTCTGTGCCGGCAGGTCGACGGCTAGTGTGAGCGGCCCGTCGGCAGTCGCCAGCGCCAGCAGGCGCCGGTGCGCCGCCGCGTCCACGGCGATTGGCAGCAGGCCGTTCTTCAGCGCGTTGTTGCGGAAGATGTCGGCGAACGACGTGGCGACGATCGCCCGGATGCCCCAGCCCATGAGGGCCCAGGGGGCGTGCTCGCGCGAGGAGCCGCAGCCGAAGTTGTCCCCGGCGAGCAGGATCTGAGCGCCCTGATAGGCCGGCTGGTTCAGGGGAAAGGCCGGGTCGGGCGAGCCGTCCGGCCGGTAGCGCCAGCGCGCGAACAGACCCTCGGTGAGCCCCTGGCGGTCGGTGACCTTCAGGTAGCTGGCCGGAATGATCTGGTCCGTGTCCACGTCGTTCAGCGGCAGCGGCAGGACGGTGGCGGTGAGGTTGGTGAAGGGGGTCATAATATAGAGCTAGCGTGGGAGGAGGGGGCGGGGATCGGCAACGTGGCCCATGACT
>JBFGLK010000268.1:0-5212 GCA_041576195.1 Promineifilaceae bacterium (SeqCode) | reverse complement strand
TACTCACCCATCTTCGCCCAGAGCGTGATGGGGGTCAGCCCCACAGTGAGCGGCTCCATGCTAACGCCATATACCGTGATTGTGGCGGGGATGGGGGTTGTGGCCGGCTTTTTGCTGGCGCGCACGAAGCGCTACAAGTGGATATACAACAGTGGGTATGCGATTGTGACGATCGCGATGTTTGCGATGTGGCGGTTTTCGGCCGACACGCCCATCTGGCTCTACGTCGTCGTCACGGGCGTTGCCGGATTTGGCCTGGGGTCCATTCCCACCATCAACACGCTGGTGGCGCAGTTCGCGGTGCCCAGGCGGCTGCTGGGCGTCGGCGTGGGGGCGATTTTCTTCTTCCAGATGATCGGCATCGCCGTGGCGCCCGCGATTCTGGGTCTGGCGCAGAATAGTGTGCCCGACCTGGAGGTCGGCTTGCAGCGCGTCTTTCTCGTCGGCGCCGTGACCACGCTGGGCTCCTTGCTCCTGATCCTCACCATTCCGGAGATATCGATCGAGGTCGAAAGACTGGAGTAGCGGCCCACGCTGACTGAGAAAGCGAGCACCACCATGCGGCGGGCGCGGCGGGGTCCCGTTCCCTGTCTCTCGCCCCACATCTGCCGCCGGGCTCTGACCACACCGACGAACGGGATTCTCGCCTGGCGTCGCCTTATCGCCTTCCTTTGCGCCAGGCTCAGCGCGGCGGGCCTTCACCGATACCGGCATCTCGCGCCTTGACGATCGCCTCGCCACGGTTGGCCACTTGCAGTTTGCTGAAGATGCTGGAGGTCTGATTGCGAATCGTCTTGGGGCTGAGCACCAGCCTTTCGGCTATTGCCTGGTTGGTGAGGCCCTGGGCCAGCAGCGTCAACACCTCCCGCTCACGCGGGGTCAGCTCCGGAAACGGGCTGTCGGCCGCCTCCTGGGGTCGCTGCCGGAAGCGGTGCAACATCTGCTCCGCCACACCCGGGCTGAAGATCACTTCGCCGTGGGCGACCGCCCGGACGGCTCGCAGCGTCTCATCCCCATCCGCGCCCTTGAGCAAGTACCCGCGCGCTCCGGCCTGCATGGCCGCGAAAACCGTGTCGTCGTCGATCATCGTCACGATCAGAACCACGGCCTGCGGATCAGCCGTCGTGATCTGTCGGGTCGCCTCAATGCCATTCGTGCCCGGCATATTGATGTCCATCAGCACCACGTCCGGCTGCAGGGAACGGACCATCTCCACCGCCTCCCGGCCGTCTTTCCCTTCGCCAACGACCACCATGTCGGACTGGGCCTCCAGCAACGTGCGCAGGCCAAAGCGGAAAACCGGATGGTCGTCGGCAATGAGAATCCGGGTCCTGGCGTCAGACATCGTCAACCTCGAGCGGCAGACAGGCGGTGACCGTCGTCCCTTCTCCCGGCCGGGACTCGACCACGCAGCTGCCGTTCAGCTCGGCCGCGCGTTCACGCATGGATTCCAGGCCGATGCCGGCATGGTCGCGGACCGAGAATCCCCGGCCGTCATCGCGGATTTCGACACAAAGCTGCCCCTCGCGGCCGCGGAGTCGGACGACGGCGTGCCGGGCGCCCGCATGGCGCACGACGTTGGTCATCGCTTCCTGGCTGATGCGAAAGACGGCCGTTTCAATGGCCGCGGATAGCTCGGGCAACGGCTCCGGAACTTCGACAGTTACGCGCAGCGGCTCCGTGGCCAGCCGCGCCGCGCTCTGCCGCAGCGCGCCCACCAGACCCAGGTTGTCCAGCGTCGGCGGGCGCAGCTCGTAGACCAGGCGGCGGACATCCTCGATGGCTTCCTGGGACTGCTCCATGAGCGAGGCCAGCACCGTTTGGGCCCGCTCCGGCTCCGTCACGAGGAGGTGCTCCAGCGCCTTCAACCCCAGGGTCTGGCTCGCGAGCTGCGGTCCCAGGCCATCATGCAGGTCGCGGCGCAACCGGCGCCGCTCCTCTTCCCGCGCGGTGACGATCCGCTGCCGCGACTGGCGCAATGCTTCCGCCAGGTCCACCGCGTGAACGGCGTTGGCGGTCACGGCGGCGATGCTGCCTAACAGCTGCCGCTCGCGGCGACTGAACCGCTCGCCGGCGCCCCGCCGGCCAATCACCAGCTTGCCCATGTGCTCGGCCTGAAAAGTCAAAGGGACGGCAATGGCCTGATCCGTCTCTTCCCCCCAGCCCGCGACCATCTCCATCTGGCCGGCCTTGCCGACCCTCTGGATAGCCACGAAAGGGACCTTGAGGGCCTGCGCGATGGTCTGCACCAGGTTGGGTAACACGGCGCGGGTCGATTCACCGCTCTGCACTTGATCCGCCAAGCGGGTCAGAATGGCCGACGGATCCTCACGCTCTCCATAGAAGAGACGATCGACGTGGCGCCGCAACCGCTCCCGTATGGGCTGAAACAGCACCGCGACGACGCCTGTGGCCACCAGGCCGCTCACCACATTGGCCCGGGCCTGAAACAGAAGCCCGGCCAGGCCGACGATCGCGACATACAGGCCAACGATCAGGGCCGTGAGAGTGCCATAGGCCACCGTGCGATAGATCAGCAGATCAATATCCAGCAGGTTATGCCGCAGGATGGCAATGCCGATGGAGACTGGCAGCAGCATGGCCATCGACCAGGTCAGCACGTATCCCGATCCGGCATCCCAGCTCCGAAGACCTGGCACAAGCTGATAACTGAGTGCCAGGGCGCCCATGAAGGCAAGGGCCAGGACAGGCCACTTCATCTGCCGACGCTCCTTGCCGCGGGATCGCCGGAAGCGCAGGATGACGGAGACAATGGCCAGGATCATGGCCAGGCCGAGAAGCATGACTGAAGCTTCCGTGACCACGTCAAAGAGCGGCGCCGAGCCGGTGATTCCGTTGAGGGATCGCGTTTCGGCGATGTCGTTCTCCAGCCAGGGCCAGGGGCGCCAGATGATGGCGGTGACGATCCCGACGGTGCCACTCAGCGCCATCACGACGACGGCGCGCCAGCGTGGCGAGAGCAGCCTGCCGTCCGGAAAGAACAGCGGCATGATGACGATGGGGACGATGGTGCCCGGCACCCAGAACGTATGCCCCACAGTCAACAGGATCGAACGAATGCCGGGAGATAACAGGCCCGGACTCGCCTCGTCGAACAGCCCGACCCCCATGACGATGATCCCCAGGGCTGACGAGTAGGCCATCACCAGGAAAAGCAGTGCCAACCGGTGTCCCGGCTGATCGCGCTCAATGAGCCAGCCCAAAACCAACGGCACCAGGATGACGACCAGGTCGGCAATCGGATCGCCGCCCAGATCGCCTGACTTCACTTTCGCGTGAAGCAGATATCCATACGATGCCACGAACGCCACAGTGAAACTGAACAGCAGGCACCTTAAGCCGAATGTGACGAGCCAGGGCGCGGCGGTCGTGTCCCGCCGCTGAACCCGGCGCAGGAAATGAACCATCAGCTCACTCGATCTCATTGGTGTCCCGGTCGTTCAGCTTCGCCTGCCCTCGTGGCAGCATCCACCCGTTCACGGCAGCGCTTTTGACGTAAGCGCCTGCCCGAGCCAGCATGAACGCGCGGCAGACGACAACGCCTGCATAGGCTAGGCAGCTTCTGGCTGAACGGCCAGGTAATCCGGTGCACGCGATAGCAGGCGTCCGGTCCACAGCAGCCAGATCGGAAAGCCCAGCAAGAAGATGGGCGCAAAGGCGAGCACAACCAGGAGCAGCGGGTTGACATCGCCAAAGCCAACATCCCCTTGTAGCAACGGCGTAATCGCGTCGTTCAGAATGAAGCTCAGGATATTCAGGGCCATAGCGAATCCCACGACGAGGCTGAAGAGATAGTAGCCACGCCTCCGCACAAGCCTGGCTCGAGTCGCCAGCAGATACAGGAGAAGCGCGATGCCCATCAGGCCCATTCCCGTGCTCACAAGGAGAACCCCATCCTCATATGACAAAACCCTGGCAAAGATCAACAGGGCGCCGACCATTCTGATCAACGCCCCGGCCGCGCCCAGCCATTGGACGAAACGACCCAACGTCGCGCTACGGTTCTGCATCGTCGCGCCCAAAAATGCAAACAGAGGAATGAGAAGCGCCGAATTCACGACATCCATCAGGTCGCCGACCGCGAGCAGCAGCGTGGCGCCGATGATGACGCTGGCACTCGTCAGCAGCGCCGCGATGCCGGCAAAAAAGGTCATCTTGCCAAGGGTATTCTCACGAATTCCATGTAACATTCGGTTCCTCCAGCCTGGTTACAGATGAAGATCCTGGCCAGACGTGAGCGCCCGAACACGGCGTCGCCCCTTCTCACTCACGTCATGGTGCCCTGGCACATACTGTGCAGGCTGGTGAACGATTTGTCATGAGGCGGAAGACCCTGCTTTCCGGGACTTTGCGTCCTCATTGCGCGGGGGCAACGCGCTGAAGGATATCGCGCGCCTGCTCGATCGCTGCCTCTCATGGTTGACATGACGCCGCCTGATAGCGACGAAACATCGAGGGGTGCCCGTCAAATCCTCTGATGACGGCTGTGGCACGATTCGCCTGAATCGCGTCGCCTGACAGGGCCGGCGAGGTTGCTTTGGCCGAACGCCCCCCCAAGATCGCCGGCGAAAGAAGATGGCGCGCACCCTATCATAGAGCGCTCATTGACAGGCGGTCTGCCAGCGCATACACTATCAGCGTGCTGCGCCGAGCCGGCTCCCAAGCCGGTTCCCCCTCCAGCGACTACAACAGAATACCGCGCCTCCGGGCTCACCATACCGTCATCACGCCACGCCCCCTGCAGTTTGTGGGTTAGACCTGATCTGGTGTGCCATTCCTGCAATGGCCCATGAACCTGACGGCTGTCTCGGTTGATCCGATAGCGCGCTGATGAGCGCGCTCATCGGGTCGAACCCGCGATCCGCCGGCAACACAGCGGACTGGAACACGACCCATGGCTGATGAACTGGATCGGATCACCGACGCCCTTGCAGAGATCCTTGGGCCCGGCCAGGATGCCGCGACCCTGCGCGACCTGGCCACCGCCATTCGGGCAGCAACGCTCGATCCCGCGCTCTGGCCACAGCGGGTGACCGCCTACCGCCAGTTTGCTCTGGCCAAAGCGAAGGACGCCCTGCCGGCCCCACTCCGGGCCATCCCCGGCGCCGAGGCGCTCGTCGACCGGGCCGTCGGCGGTGCCCTGGCCGAGGCGGAACAGACCCTCTCGCTGGGCCTGGGCGAGCTGGGCCTC
>JBFGLK010000267.1:0-5216 GCA_041576195.1 Promineifilaceae bacterium (SeqCode) | reverse complement strand
TGGAAGGAGAACTGGGTCGGGTCGCAATGGCGGTACAGCGCCTCCGGGGAAAGGGGTTCGATCATGCGGTCCTCCGTGTGGCCAAAAGGCGGCAGTCAGGCTATGCGGCCTGGCGCCCCCACCTGGCGCTAGTGTACTCCAGCCGCGGAGCGACCGTCAATCGCCCCCCACTCTTGTGGCACGATTTGCCATCTGTGGCGCGATTTGCCAAACCGCGTCGGTGGCCGGCGACGACTGCCGATTCCAGCGAATCGCCCCACAGGCGTGTGTTTCGGCCTACAGCGTGCGCAGCACCCGATCCCGTTGCTTGGACGTGATCCGCTCGTGGCTCTCCAGCACGGCCATCATGCGCGAAAGCTTCATCACCTCGTGCATGGTGTATCCCTGCTCGCGCAGTGTCTCCTGCCCCCCTTGCTCGCGGTCGATCAGGACGACCGCCTCATTCACCTGCAGGCCGACCCCCTTTAGAGCGGCGAACGCCTGGACGATACTGGCCCCCGAGGTCACCAGGTCCTCGATCAGCACCGCCCGCTGCCCGATCTCCCAGGCGCCTTCGATCGCCTTGCCGGTGCCGTAGTCCTTGACCTCTTTGCGCGGGTAGATCAGGGGGCGATCCATCTCCAGGGCGATGGCCGTGCCGATCGGCAGGGCCGCGTACGGGTAGGCGGCCAGCACGTCGAATGAGATCCCCTGGAGAATAGCCGCGTAGGCCTGCGCCACCTGGCGCAGCGCCGCGGGGTACGAGACCAGGACGCGCAAATCCAGGTAGATGTAGGAGCGCTGACCGCTGTGCAGGCGGAACTTGCCGAATTGCACCGCCCCAATGTCAAACAGCGTCAGTGCCAGCGCGTCCGCGACCTCGCTCATGCACGATATGATGGCATAAAGCGCTCTGGGGGTCAACCGGCGCGACCCATCATTGATCTCTGGCCCGCGATCCGGTGACGTTTGTCACTCGGTCCGGCTCTCCCGCTCTTTTACAATATGCGCTGACCAGAATCCCAACCGAACCTTTGTGTGCTTTCCAAGGAGATCAGGATGCCCGGACTGGACCTGGAAACGCGCGATATGGTGCTGGATACCCTCCGGCGCTATGCTGAGCGTAATCTCAGACAAGAATATCTCCTCGACCTGGACCACAAGGACGAGTTTCCCCATAAGGTACTACAAGACCTATACGACCCGATGAACCTCGGGCTGCATCTGCTCTTCATTCCCGAAGAGTACGGCGGCCTGGGCGGCGGCGCCTATGACATCTATCGCGTGGCCGAGCTGATGGCCGCCATCGACCTGGGAGTGGCCACCGGCGTGCTGGCCACGTTCCTCGGCTCCGACCCGATCAAAGTCGGCGGCACGCCGGAGCAGCGAGCCTACTGGATGGGTCGCGTCGCCGAAGAAGCTCTGCTGATGGCCTACGGCGCCACCGAGCCCCAGGCCGGCAGCGACCTGGCGGCCATGGAGACGAAGGCCGTCCCCGTGCAGGATAACGGCGTCATCACCGGCTACAAGATCTCCGGCCGCAAGCAGTGGATCAGCAACGGGGGCGTGGCCGATCTCTATACCATCCTGGCGCTGGCGCCCGGCGGCCCGTCCTGGTTCGTGGTGGAGCGCGGGCTGGACGGCTTCACCCACGGCAAGCCGGAGGACAAACACGGTATTCGCGCCAGCAACACCGCCGCCCTCTTTCTCGACGAGGTGACGGTGGGCGCCGATCGCCTCATCGGCCTCGAAGAAGGCCAGGGGCTGGCCCAGGCCCAGGCGGTCTTCGGCTACACCCGGCTCATGGTCGGGGCCTTCGGCCTCGGCGCCGGCTGGGAAGCGCTGCGCCGGGCCATACGCTACTCCCAGGACCGCATCCAGAAAGGCGGCCCGTTGAGCGAAAAGCAAGGCTACACCCACAAGCTCATCGTGCCCAACGCCGCCCGCCTCGAGGCATCGCGCACCTACATCGAGTGGGTGGCCGAGCGCCTGGACGGCGGCGACGATGACCTGGCCACCGAGGGCGCCGTCGCTAAATACCTGGCCACCGAGGCCGGCAACCGGGCGGCGGAAGACGCCATTCAGGCCCTGGGCGGCTACGGCTACACCAAAGAGTATTTCGTGGAGAAGATCAAGCGCGACGTCCGCATCACCACGATCTACGAGGGCACCTCGGAGATCATGGAGTGGACGATCGCCCGCGACCGCTGGCAGGCCCACCTGAAGAGCCGTGGCGCCTTCTACCCGGAGTGGGCCGACCGCCTGGACGCGCTGGCTGGCCGCCAGCCGGACAACGGCGCGACCGCCGCCGCGCTGGCCCTGCGCACCCTGGCCGCCATCATGGAACGCTGCCGACTCGACCGCCTCACGCGCAATCAGCACGTCCTCTTCCGTCTGGGCGAGCTGGTGGCTTATGCGGAGGCGGCGGCCGTCTTCGCGGAGCGCGTCGTCGACTGCCCGACGGACGCCATTCCGCTGCGCGTTCCCACCCGTCAAGCGCTGGCCCGCATTTTCGCCAGAGAGGCCGCCTTGAAGGTGGCGGCGGAGGGGTTGCGCTGGGCCATCGGCGCCGGGCAATCGGACCCGGATCTGGCCGGCTCTCTGGGACTGCCGGCAATCTACCAGGCGCAGACCGGCCTGATCGATGACATGGATATCGCTGCCCACGACCTGAACCTCGCCTTTCCCAACACCTGATCACCGGTGCACATACCCGACGACCCGAAGGATACCCTCATGGAAGACCATGCGATCGCCATCGTGGGGGTTGGAGCCATCTTGCCCGAGGCACCCAGCGCGGAGGCCTTCTGGCAAAACATCGTCGACGGCCGCTACAGCATCACCGACGTCCCACCCGAACGGTGGGATGCAGCCGTCTATTTCGACGCCGACCCGGAGGCGCCAGACAAGACCTACAGCAAGATCGGCGGCTGGGTCCGTGGTTTCGCGTTTGACTGGAAACGTTTCCGCCTGCCGCCCAAGGTGGCCAACGCCATGGACGAGGGCCAGCAATGGGCCGTCACCATCGCCGCCGACGCCCTGGCCGACTACGGCTACCCGGACCGCCCCCTGGACACGGAGCGCACGGCCGTCGTCATCGGCACGGCCATGGGCGGCGAGCGCCACTATTTGACCCGCCAGCGCATCGTCTTTCCCGAATACGCGGATGCCCTGCGCGCGGCCGGCGCCTTCAGCCGCCTGCCGGCAGAGACCCGGGAGGCGATCCTCGGCGACTGGCACGCCGTCATCGACGCCCGCATCCCGTCCATCACCGAGGACACCATGCCCGGCGAGCTGCCCAACATCGTCTCCGGGCGCGTGGCCAACGTCCTCAACCTGCGCGGGCCCAACTTCATCACCGACGCCGCCTGCGCCTCCAGCTTTGCCGCCCTGGAAGCCTCGCTGGAGCTCCTGACCGAAGGCCGCGTCGACGCCGTGCTCACCGGCGGCGTCGACCGCAACATGGACATCTCCAGCTTCGTCAAGTTCTGCAAGATCGGGGCCCTCAGCGCCACCGGCACCCGCCCCTTCGGCGACGGCGCCGACGGCTTCGTCATGGGCGAAGGGGCCGCCGCCTTCTTGTTGAAGCGCCTGGCCGACGCCGAGCGCGATGGCGACCGCATCTACGCCGTCATCCGCGGCGTGGGCGGCGCCAGCGACGGCAAGGGTAAGGGCATCACCGCCCCCAACCCGATCGGCCAGCAACTGGCCCTGGAGCGAGCCTGGCGCAACGCCGGCCTGGACCCGGCCACCGCCACCCTGATCGAGGCCCACGGCACCAGCACCCGCGTCGGCGACGTGGTGGAGGTGGAGAGCCTGGCCCGCATCTTCGGCAGCGCGCCCCGGGGGAGCATCGGCCTGGGCTCGGCCAAGAGCAACATCGGCCACCTCAAGGCCGGCGCCGGCGCCGCCGGGCTGCTTAAGGCCGTGCTGGCCCTGCACTACAAGGTCCTGCCGCCGACGCTCAATGCCGCGCCGCCCAACCCCCACATCGATTTCGCGCAGACGCCGTTCTACCTGCTCCACGAGGCGCGCCCCTGGAAACGCGCCAACGGCGCCCCGCGCCGCTGCGGCGTCAGCGCCTATGGCTTTGGCGGCACCAACTTCCACGTCGTCCTCGAGGAACACGTCCCCGGCGCCCTCACCCGGCCCGCTACGACTGCACAGGTGCGTTCTGTCCAGGCGCCATCCGACCGGTCGCCTACCGATCGGGCGCAACAGGCTGCGCCCCTGCAGTCCGCCATCCACCATCCGCCATCCGCCATCCCATTCCGCGGCCTCCTCGCCCTCGGCGCGGCGGACCCCGCCGCCCTGACCGCCCGGCTGGAGGCGGCCATCGCACGGGTGGCCGACGGCTGGACGCCGCCGCGCGCCCTGCCAGACCCGGCCGATATCCGGGCGCGGGAGCGCTTGGTCATCGACTTCGCCGACCACCAGGAGCTGCAGGATCGGCTGCAAAAAGCGCGCCGGGCGCTCGGCTCCGACACCCCGGCCGCCTGGCGCGCCCTGGAGGCCCAGGGCATCTACCGGGGCAGCGGCCCGCCTCGCGGTAAGATCGCCTTTCTTTTCCCCGGGCAGGGCAGCCAGTACGTCAACATGGGCCGCGAGCTGGCCGAGCGCTCGCCGGTCGTGGCCGCGGTCTTCGCCGAGGCCGATCGGGTGATGGCGCCCATCCTGGGCCGGCCGCTCACCGACTACATCTTTGTGGACGGGGACGACCCGGCGGCCCTGATGCGCGCCGAGTTCGACCTGATGCAGACGGCCATCACCCAGCCGGCGATGCTCACGCTGGACGTCGCCCTGCTGCGGCTACTCGAAACTTACGGCTTTCGGCCGGACATGGTAATGGGACACTCGCTTGGCGAGTACGCGGCCCTGATCGCTGCCGGCATCATGCCCTTCGCCCACGCCCTCGAGGCCGCCGCCGCCCGCGGCCAAGAGATGAGCAGCGTCCGCGTCGACGACAACGGCAAGATGGCCTACGTCCTGGCGCCCCTGGCCGAGGTCGAGGCCACCCTGGCCCAGATCGACGGCTACGTGGTGCCGGCAAACATCAACAGCCACTCCCAGTGCGTCTTCGGCGGCGCCAGCGCCGCCGTGGAGGCGGCCGTAGCCCGCTTCACCGAACAGGGCTACCAGGCGGCGACCATCCCAGTCAGCCACGCCTTCCACACCCGCATCGTCGCCCCGGCCAGCGCCCCGCTGCGGCAGGTGCTCGACCGCCTGGACATCCGCCG
>JBFGLK010000266.1:0-5232 GCA_041576195.1 Promineifilaceae bacterium (SeqCode) | reverse complement strand
TATCTACCCCACGCATTAGCAAGGGCTAGATAAGGCGCTTATCTGGCCCTTGTTGTGTTTCGGGGAAGAGGACCACATGACCGAAGCCGACGACGAAGGATTCACAGAGGGGCGACCGGACGGCGCCAGATGGCGGCGGTCGGCCGGAGCGATCCTGGTCGCCATCCTGCTTGGCGCTTCGGCGGCATTGCCGGCATCTGGGCGGGTTGCCGCCGAGAGCGCCGTGCGCGCCATGCCCGCACTGCACGTGCTCGAGTCTTCACCTGGCGGACTTTGGGTGCAGGTGGCCGTGCCGGCAATCGAGCGGCGCGCCGCCACCATCGACGGCGTGCGCTACGCCGAGCTGCATCTCGACGGTTATGCCCGCCTGGAGGCCGCCGGCTGGCCCGCCGTCCCCCTGCGCTCTTTCCTGGTCGCCGTGCCACCGGGCATGAATGCCGAGGTCGCGGCCGTAGATGTGGCCCCACTCGCCGTCACGGGTCTCCAGGTCGCCCCGGCGCCGGAGACGGCGCTTGTGAATTATGAGTATGACGACCCCGCCGCAATGCCCACCTTCCGTACGCGACAACGCCCGGCGACGACAGCCTACGCGCAGGACGCCCTCTACCCGGCGAGCCCGGTGACACTCGAGCAGCCGACCACTATCCGCGGGCTACGCGTCGTGCCGGTGACCGTCTACCCGATCCAGGTCAACTCGGCCCGCGGCATGGCGCTGCTCCACGAGCGCCTGAGCTTCCGGCTGACCTTCGTGCCAGATGAGCTGCCGGCGCCTACCGTCTCCCCCCGCGCCGAAAGCCCGGCCTTTGCCGACCTGCTTGATCGGCAGATCCTCAACTCCGCCGATGCGAGCCGGTGGCCCCAGGCGGCCCCGGCGCAGTCTGCACCGCCACCTGCCCCGTCACCATGTCTCGACGGCAACGCCTTTCGCCTGACAGTCAGCCAGTCCGGCATATACCGCCTGACGCAGGCGAGTCTCGCCACGGCGGGCCTGCCGGCCAGCGTGCCGGGCAACACATTGCGCCTGTGCCAGGGCGCGTCGGAGATCGCGGTGAAGGTGAGCGATGGCGACTCGGATGGCCAGTTCGAGGCCGGCGACCATATCCTCTTCTATGGTGACGCGCTCCGCACACAGGAAACGGCGACCAACGTCTACTGGCTCACCTACGGAGGCGCCGCCGGTCTGCGGATCGGCCAGGCTGCCGGGAATCCTAGTGGAGACACGACGCCCTCCTTTTACGATGCCACGCTGCGCGTCGAGTCCGATCAGAAGTATTACAGCCTCATCCCCAAAGCGGACGTCAACGACCACTGGTACTATCCGGTGATCCTCAGCGACACGGGCATCAGCCAGCCAAATCCATCACTAACGCTGCCGTTCGAGCTGGATAGCCTCGCCCCAGGCCAATGGCCCGTGCCCGTCCGTGTTGAGGTGTGGGGCTTCAACACGTTTGAGCACCACAATTTCCAGGTCGAACTTAACAACGTCCTGGTCGATAGCGCCAGCTTCATCGGGTCGGGTGCCGAAGGCGCCAACCTCCTCTTTAATCGCCCATCCGACTCCTTGATCCTGGTGCCCGGCACGAACAACCTCAAGGTTAAGGCCGTCCAGAACACGAACGGCTCGCATCACGCCATGCTCGTCAATTGGGCTGAAATGACGGTGCGGCGGCAGTTCGTAGCCCAGGACGACCGTCTGGCCTTCGCCTATGGCACGCCCGGGAGCTGGAACTTCCAGGCCTCCGGATTCAGCGACACGGCAACGATCTTCGACGTCAGCAACCCGGCCCAGCCCGTTGAGGTGACCACGACGACCTCCGGCCCGGGCACGGTCGCCTTCAGTCGCACCACGACCAGCTCGAGCCGGTTTACCATGGCCACTGCGGGGGCATTCCTCACGCCCGCCAGCCTGGTCAAAGACACGCCGTCGAACCTGGGCGCCACTGGGGTGGTAGCCGACTACGTCATCGTCACGGACCCCACGCTGACAGCCGCGCTGCAACCGCTGATTAGCGCGCGCGTGGCCGACGGCCACGCCGTCCAGACGGCGTATGTCCAGGACATTTTCGACGAGTTCAGCTACGGCATCTACGATCCGGAGGCCATCAAGGACTTCCTGCACCACGTCTACGACTATTGGAGCGGAAGCGGTGGCCCGAACGCGCCCCGCCCGACGTTCGCCCTCCTCGCCGGAGAAGGGAGTTATGACCACCGAAACGTCCTGGGCTTGAATGGCGCAAACGGCAACCGCGTGCCCATCTACTTGCTGTCCGGCATCGACAGCAATCTGGGCGAATCCGGCGCGGACAACCAGTACGTCGACTTCAACGAGGACAACCTGGCGGACATGCTTCTGGGGCGCATCCCGGCGGCCACGCCAGCCGAGCTGACCACCGTCATCGACAAGATCCTGGCGTATGAGGCCGCGCCTCCCGAACCGTCCTGGCAGAAGCAGAGCTTGTTCCTGGTCGATAACGGATTCCTTAAGCCGGACTGCGTCGAAGACCCGGCCGGCGACTTCTACTGGCACGTGGAGAACTTCCTGGACGGGTACTTCCCCAGCGCCAGGCAGTATCTGCGTCGCGTTTATTACGCGCCCGATCCGTGTTACCCTCGAACCGAGTATCCCACCTATGAGTATCACTACGTGCCGGCAATCACCGAGGCGACGTTGAGACTGATGCAGTATCTCAACGCGGGCAACCAGTTCATCAGCTACATCGGGCATAGCTCCATCGTTGAGTGGGGCTTCGAGGATTACTTGACGATGGATCTCGTCAGCCAGCTCAGCAATGGCGACCGCACGCCGATCGAGCTGCCAATGACCTGCCTGACCGGCTTCTACCATCAGCCACAGGGCAATAGCCTGTCCGAGGCCCTGTTGGAGCACGTTGGCGGCGGCACCGTCGCCAGCTACACGCCGACCGGCCTTCAGGTCCAGCATGGGCACGATCTCCTCCTCCAGGGCTTCTTTAACGCCGCCTATGTCGACGAGGTCAGCCTGCTCGGCCAGGCGGTCTACGGCGCCAAGCTCCGGTTGGCGGGCAATGATCCGCTGAGCCAATACCAGGACCTGCAGGACACGTTTATGCTCCTGGGCGACCCGGCCATGAAGCTGAATCTGTGCGCGGACTGCTTCCAGGCGTTCGTGCCGGCATCCATCCGCCAATAAGGCAAAGATGGAAAGACCAGAGACGCGACTGCTATCCCGGCAGGGTAGGTGAGCCGTGGGCGCTCCAGAAGCTACGACGATCGCTGCGATCCTGCGCCAGGGTCTGGCCGCCGGCCAGCACCCGCTGGTCACGATCACGAGCAATAGCATGGCTCCCTTGCTCAAAGCCGGGGACCGCGCGATGGTGCATCAGGTCGACTGGCGCTCGCTGCGGCCCGGGGAAATCGTCGTGGTCGAGACGCCCGGCATCTTGCTCACCCATCGCTTCTATGGCACGATCGACGGGCCGGACGGTCCCTGGATGGTCTTGCGCGGTGATCGGCCACTGACCTACGACAGGCCGGTGCCGGCAGACCGGCTCGTCGGGCGTGTCGTCGCGCGCCAGCGGCGCCGCCTCATCTCGCTGGAGTCGGGCGCGGGCGGCTGGCTCAACCGCCACCTGGCCCGCCTGGCGCGACTGGAACTGCGGCTGCTTCGCCGGCCAGCGCCTATAGTGGCCGACGCGCCGGCGGAGGGCCCGCGACCGATCCCGCCCGCCGGCCGGGCGGCGAGGCGGGCGCTCTATCTATGGGCCCTCGTCGTGACCGTGGCCCTGCGCGGCGCCACCGCGCTGAGGGAAGATGACTGATCACAACGAACTGGACGTGTTCGTATGAGACGACTCGGTAGGCGGGGCCTCCCGCCGCTCGCCGCCGCGGTGGTGGCAATCGTGCTGTCCGGCCTCATGGTCGCGCCGGCGGCCGCCAGCGTCACGCTGAGCGATTTCCGGGCTCAGAGCGGGTCCGATCACATTCGCGTTCTGTGGGAGACCGGCACCGAGCTTAACAACCTTGGCTTCTTCATCTGGCGGGGCGCCTCGAACAACCGGGACGCCGCCTCGCTCATCACCCCAGCGCTGATCCCGAGCAAGGCCGGGGGCCAGGCGACCGGGGCGAGCTACGAGCACGCCGATCGCGGGGCGACGGCAGGGGAGGTCTACTTCTACTGGCTGGAGGCGGTCGACACGAGTGACGGTCGCCAGTTTGAGGGCCCCGTCCAGGGCACGTATGGCGGCCAGACAGCGCTGGCCACGCAGACGCCAGGCGGTGGGACCGGAAGCCTACCGACCAGCACGCCTCAGCCGACCGGCACGCCGGCCCCGACGCGCACAGTGGCGCCTACCGCCACCACGCGCAGTCAGGCCACTGTCGTGGCGCCTCCGCAGCCGACTGTTTCGCCCACGACGTCGCCGGTGTTAATGCCTCCCGCTGAGTCGTCGACCGCCATACCGCTGGAGGCCACTGACGTTGCCCTGGAGGCGCCCTACCCCGCGCCAGCGCCTGTCGGTCGCGTAGAGCCCAGTCCGGCGACCGAGTCGAACACTTCCGAACCGCCGCCCACCTGGGTGGGCGCCGTCGCGGAGGCATCGGACGACGGCGAAGAGCCGCTCCGCGTCGTGGGCAGTGGCGCTGGCCCGGAGACCCCCAATCAGGACCGCCCCGCGATCGAGGCGTCGGCTCCAGATGGCGTCGGGGCGGGCGCGTGGATCATCCTCGCCCTTGCCGGCAGTCTTCTCTTCGCCGGTGGCGGCGCGCTCTTCTATCTTCTGCGCCGGCGCGCCCGCTGACGTCGTATGCTCCGCTCCCATCGCTTCATTTTGGCCAGTCTGGCGGTTTTGACCGCGCTCTCACTGGCGGCCGCCCTGGCTGTTTTTTCCGGTGGCCGCGACGGTGGGGGCGAAGAAGGCACCGGCACGCTGTCCCTCGGCGCTGGCCCGCAGGCGGTTCGCCTGACCGTGACCGCCACCGGCATCGCCGCGCTGGCCGAGTCCGAAGTGAGGCAGGCCGGCCTGCCCGTCGATCGTTTCGCAGCGGATGGCCTGAGCCTCTCGCGGGACGGCCAGCCGGTGCCGTTCTTCGCTCGGGAGGAGATGGGCGAGAACGTCCTCTACTTCTACGCTCAGGCCATCACCGGCACGTCGGAGGCCGCGGCTGTCTACTGGTTGGCGCCAGGCGAGGGCGCGGCGATGGCGGAGCAAGGACTGGAGGCGATAGACAGCGGAGACACGCCGGCGAGGATTACCC
>JBFGLK010000265.1:0-5238 GCA_041576195.1 Promineifilaceae bacterium (SeqCode) | reverse complement strand
GGGCGACGCCGCTGCCCAGGCCGTCGCCGCCGAGCGCCTGGCCGCTATCGACGAAGAGCTCGAGACCTGTAGGGGCGGTGGGGCGGCCGACGGCGGCCGCGGGCAGCGCGGCCAGCGCCAGCCAGAGCGCGGCGTGGAGGGCGATCCGGTGGGCGGGTGTTGACATGGTCAGGCCTCCGAATTGGGGATCGGCGCGCGGCGGGCGGAGATGGGGGTAGGATGGAGGACAGGTTGGCGAGACGCGCGGCGATCGCGGTCAGGTGCGCGGGGTAGTGACCCTTGCAGGCGGCCAACAAGCAACGCCGCCCACGGGTGGGCTGCCGATTGACAGAAACGGGCGGCATTGCCGTGCGCGGCTGCCGGCAGCGGGCGCCGCGGCGATCGACGCCATCATTTTAGTGTTCGTTAGGGACGGGTGTCAACCGAGAGGGACTGCCAGGGAATTGCCCCGCAGAGGTCAACACCTGGGTTTCGAATCCTGAGGAGGGGGTACCGCCGGGGAATCTCCCCGGCAGTCGCTCTCATCCCGGCGGCTTGACCAGCGCCGGGTTGGCCTCCGCCACTTCCCGCTCGATGGCCTGTTTCAGGTGGCGCATGCTGCGGCCCACCAGGAAGTGCCACTTCGGCGTAGCCACCAGCCGGCCCACCAGCCGGCCCAGCCAGCCAAGCGGCAGGTGAAACTCCATCCGATGCCCGATGCGCGTGCCGCCAGGGCACGCCGCAAACCGCCACTCCCCGCACAGCTCGGCGCCACTCACAGCGACGACGCGCCACCCTTCCCCAGGGCGAAAATCGCGAATCTCCGCCTCGACGACGGTCTTGATGCCCGGAGTCAGCGCCTTGTAGCGCACCCGATAGCCATCACCCATCGGCGGCGGGCTGATCGCGCGCCACGCCGACACGCCCGAGAAGAAGCCCATCCGGCCCTCCCAGGCGGCCACCACGTAGGCGAAGACGATGTCCGGTGGCGCGGCGACGACGATACTCTTTTCAATGAGGGTCATGGTCCCCTTTCCTAATCACAGGGGCGCGGCGCTTGCCGCCGGCGCCTGGAAGCCTGTACGCTCCCCTCAAGTGAGGGTGAAGATGCCCGTGCGGGCGAAGCGCACCGTGAATTCGTCGATCGACCGGAAACCGGCGGCGTCAAACAGGCGTAGCCACACGTCGCGCCCGGCCAGCTTCTGATGTGATAGCTCGTGCTGCAGCAAATACTGCACGAACATGCCCGGGCTGCGCCGGATCTGTTCGTCCGTCGGCCGCAACGGCTCGAAGACCATCAAGGGCACGCCGGGGAACAAACGCTGGTAACTGCGGAGGACGTCCAGCACGGCCTCCTCACCGTGCCACAACACCTCGTGCAACACGAAGAAGACGGTGGTCAACTCGACGTCCTGGAATGCGGCCGGCGCCCGATCCAGCGCGGTGACGTCCCCGACGGCGTAGGCGATGCGGTCCGTCAGGCGATCCCGCTCCGTCAGACAAATGGCCGTGTCGATTGCCTCCGGCGCGAGATCCAGCCCATAGCCGAGCACATCGGTCCGCTGGCACAGATGACGCAGGAAGGTACCATCCCCGCAGCCCAGGTCCAGCACCTTGCGATAGCCCCGGCGCGTAATGGTATCGATCGCCAGGGGAAAGTAGACCCAAGCCTCGGCCTCACCGCTGCCGACCGCCACGAAGTCTGGCTTGCGGCACACGTCTCGGCCATACACCCGCCGTCGTCGCAGGAGGTCCTCCATGTGATGGTAGACCTCCTCATAGCCATACTCAATGTCAAACCAGCCGCGACCCACGTCGACGATCTGGCGTTTGCGCGGGTTCAGCGTGTAGGCGCCGTCCTGGCCGCGATTGAGGACGCGCAGGGCGTACAGCGAGTTGCACAGCGCGCTCAAGATCTGCGGATCCAGATCCTGCTCTTCGGCAAACGACGCCACGTCGACGCGCCCGTGCGCTTCCAGGGCGTCGAAGAAGCCCACGTTAAACAACGTCTGCATCGTGCGCGTGGTGCAATAGCCGCGGATGGCACCCTGCCATGCCTGGCGATAGCCGCGGTAGACGTCCAGAAGACGTCGAACGCCAAGGACCTGAATGGTCTTGATTAAGTCAGCCATGTTGAGCGCTTACCCCCTCTGTGGATGAACGGGCCAGGTCGACGGGCCACCGCAGTGCAATGAGCCGGACCACCGGCTCCGCCCCGGGGCCCGCCGTGCAGGATCGATTATATGCCCGCCAGATTGCGAGACAAATAACGTCTACTGCGTGATCTCGAACACCAGCCCGTCGCTGCGGCCGAACACCTCTGGGAAGAAGGTCTCGCGCGCCGTCGCCGGCCGCACCTGAAAGCGGCCGGGGATCGACGCCTGTAGCGTGTAGGTGTATTGATACGTGCCTGCCGGCAGATAATCGCTGTAGAAGGAGACCCGATCGTCGCGGAAGGCGATGCGGTTGAAATACCACCAGCCCCAATAGCCGCGCTGATAGTCGCCCTCAATCCGGCCGAACGTCGGCGCGGCGCCCGTCGTGCTGGTCTGCAAGGCGGGGTCGATGCCCTCCGCGCCAGCCGGAAACGGATCCTCGATCAAGGCGTAGACGAGATCGTTGGGCGCGATGATCGTCAGCTCGACGCGCACCTGGCCACCGGCCGGGATGCGGTCGATCGTCGGGCAGGGAGCGTTATCCGTCGGTGTGCAGGCCGCGTCGTAGTAGACGCGCTGGACGGTGACGCCCCGGCTCACTGCCGGCACCTGACCGGCGTCGATGAAGCTGTTGAGATGGGCGCTGTAATACAGCCGACCGGCGTCCCCCAGCTTCTCCAAAAAGAGGTAATTGACCGCCTCCGGCCGCAGCGACGAGACCGGCACGCTGTACTCGCGGACGTCGGCAATCGCCCTCGCGCCGAACTCGCCCCGGTCAATCATGTCGGTGTTCACGGTCAGGCCATAGCCGAAGCCGGCCTCCAGCTCGCCCGTGGCGGCCATCCAGTCGGTGAGCGCCAGCACGGCCCAGCTGTTCTCCTGGCCTGATGGCCAACGACTGGCCTCGCGAGCGGTCATCAGCCAGCGCACCGCGTTGGCGGCCAGAGGATTGTCCGGATCTACTCGGGCGTAGGCGTCCAGCACCATGGCCGTACCGCGGATATCCGAGCTCAGGTTGCGCCAGTCACGACTCGCGTCTTCCCAGTGGGCGCCACTAGCGCTCAGGACCGCGCTGTTTGCCAGGTCCGATAGCAAAGTACGCTGATTGCCGGCGCCGGCGCCGACTCGCTCGTACGCCAGGATCGTCAGCGCGCGGGCATGAGGATCCAGCAGGTTCCGCCGCTCGGCGAAGAGCGCGTCCAGATCACCAGTCACATTCGCGCCGTTCTCCGCCAGCACATACAGGAAGAAGGCCTGACGGTTAACGTCGCTGGCCTCGGTCAGATCGTCCGCCGCGCCTAGCCGGCCCAACACATAGGCCACGCCGTCGTCCACCAGACGCCGTTCGACATCATGGCCCGCTTCCCGCGCCTTGGCCAGGCCAAGCAGGACATAGCCGGACAGATACGGGTCGCTCTGATCACTGAAGCACCAACCCCAACCACCGTCCGGCCGCTGCAGCCGGGCCACCTCGGCGAGGCCCTCGTCCAGCAGGGCATCGAGCCGCGCCGCCAGCGCCGGGTCGCTCAGGCCGAGCGCCCGCAGCGCGCGGGCAGTGACGATGTTGGGCAACAGCTCGTCCACGATCGTGGGCGCGCAGGGCAGGCGATCGCCGGGATCGCGATCGATCGCCTCGAGCGCCTCCAGAACCGCGGCCGCGAGCGACGGGCTGAGCGCGATCCGCAAGTCGCCCAGCCGGCTGTCGACGCCCGGCGGTAGCAGCACGCCTTCGACGACACGCCCGCTCTCCGCCAGCACACCAGCTGTGCCGACGATGTCGGCGGCGCTGTAGCGATAGGTCGGTATGCCTCGATCCGGGCCACTGCCCACGGTCGGCCGGCTGGCGTCGCGATAACCACCTCCTTGGACGCGGAACACCAGGTCGACGGCAGGGACGTCCTGCACCGAGACGGTCCATTGCACCAGGCGGCCCTGGCCAGCGTTGACGCGCACGGTTTCCGCGTCACTCCCCTCAATGGTCACGCCCGTCGCCTCTAGCCGCGCGGTAACGTCGAGGGCGGCGTTGGTGTTGTTCTGGACCACCGCGCCCAGGCGGAGTTCGTCACCCACAGTGAAGAAGCGGGGCGTCACCGGCCGCACGAGCAGCGGCTTGGTGACGAGGATGTTGACGCTGTCCTGGCCAACCAGTGTGTCCTCAGTGACGGCCTTGGCGCTCAGGCGCCAGGTGGTCAGGTTGTCAGGCAGTGGGATCGCCACCGTGGCCTCGCCCAGGGCGTCCGTGCGGACGGTCGCGTTCCAGTAGGCGGTGTCGCGGAAGTCCTGGCGCACCTCGGCGTCGGCCCCCTCCTCTCCCTCCAGGCGGGCGGCGTCCGTGGCCAGGGCCTCGCCGCCACCGCCGCCGCCCATGCCAAGCTGCTCGAGCGGGATCTCGACGTCCAACCCTTCGCCGGAGACGAACAGGCCCGCGCCGATCTGGCTGCGGTAGGGCTGGGGGCGATAGAACGCCTCCGCGATCGGCGGCGCGTTGTCTGGCAAGAGCGAGAGGACACCTTCGTCAACCAGCGCCAGCGAGAGTGAGGCGGCCACGCCCCGGCCCAGGTAGTCGGTCACGCGAATGTCGAAGACCGCGGTCTCGCGCGGCTCCAGCCGATCGTCGCGCGGGACGAGGGCGATGTCCAGTAACAGGCGCTCGGGCGAGACCTCCAGCTCGGCGACGCCGAGGCGGATATCGGCGAAGCGACTGCCGCCATCGGTGCCCTGGACGGCGACGACGGAGACGAAGACGTTGGGCGCGAAGGTGTCCCGAATCGGGATCTCCAGCACCTCGCTGTTGGTGGCCAGGGTGATCAGGCGCTGCTCAATCAGCTCGCCCCGCTCGACCGTCAGCCAGGCCTGCACGGGACCGGCGAAGGGGGACTGGACCAGCACGCGGGCCGTATCGCCCACCTGGTAGGTCGGCTTGTCTGGCGTCATGTCCATGCGCCGCTCGCGAGCGGCAGCGCGCCAGCCGACGAAGTTGGCATCGGTGATCCAGAGGAAGGTGTTGCTCACCGACTCGCGACCGTTGCGATCCAGGACGCGCGCCTCGGCGACGTAGGTGCCGCCGGAGGCCGGGACGAAGCTGGCGGTGGCCCGGCCGTTG